>NZ_CP095551.1 GCF_023078335.1 Metabacillus endolithicus
TAGCAATTGGCGCATTAGTAGGTCTCCTATTATTTATAAAAGAAGCAAAACGTAGAAAGATGAACCATAAATTATTAGTGGATATAGCTATCTATTCCCTATTTGGAGGAATAATAGGAGCTCGTATCGTCTATGTGCTTATTTATAATCCATCCTATTACTTTGCTAATCCAATGGAAGTATTTTTTATCCATAATGGTGGATTATCTATTCATGGTGGTATTTTAGGTGGTTTAATTGTCGGCTATTCACTTTTGAAGAGACATAAATTACCAATATGGGGAACATTGGATATTGTTGCTCCTTCACTCATTTTGGCACAAGGGATCAGTAGAATTGGGTGTGACGTGTTTGGTGGGCCAATTTCTAGTGTTCTTCCTTGGGGAATTGAAAGAAGTGGGGAATACCTGCATCCAGCTCAAGCTTATGAATTTTTGTTGGACTATCTCTTGTTCGGATATTTATGGTTACGACTGAAAAAGCCTTCCTATACGGGGCAAGTCATCCTTCATTATCTAATTGGCTACTTAGCTATTAGAGGTATTGTAGAGTTTGCTAGAATAAACCCGATGGTTGTTGGACCTTTTAGTGTAAGCCATGTGATGAGTTTAGTAGGTATAATTTTTGCTATTTTCCTTATGAAGTATTGTAAGAGAAATGGAAAAATTGACAAAGTTAATCCGATCTCTAAAAATGAATTTATCAAAACTGGTATATATGTGATATCACTAATGATCATTTCGTTACTCGTTTATTATGGAGTACAATGGCAATGATTATATTGGATTGGAATACTATGGACGCATAAAAAGGAATTATTGGCCAAAATGAGGATGAATGTGTATGTGAAAAACGAGCATTGGGTACTTAAAGTAGCTAACGTGCTCGTTTTTTTTATTTGATTTTAAATCAGAAACATTAAAATATGTGACAAATTTAGTTAATTATTTATGAATAATTTGTGACTTATTCATTCCTTCACAATTTCCCCAAACTTCCTTGCTAGTATAACTACATTGTAACCTCTAAACTTATGACTCTAGTTTAGAGCGAGAGTCTAAGTGTTCCTAGATAAAGAAAGGAGAACTTGTATGAAATTCAAGTGGACTTTATTAACAATTATTATTATTGTTGTCACAGCACTAACAGGATGTGAACCATTAACGGCATTAGATCCTAAAGGACCTCAAGCTGAAAGGTTAGCCAGTGACATCATGTTATCGATTGGTATTATGGCGATTATTGTCATTGTCGTTTTCGCGCTTTTAGTTGTTATGTTAGTAAAATATCGATCCTCTAATCAAAAAGAGGACTATGAACCGCCACACATAGAAGGGAATGTATGGGTTGAAGCGATTTGTGTCGGAATTCCTATATTAATCGTTGCTTACCTTTCCTTCGTATCTGTTCAAAGTAACTATATCGTTGAGGCACAACCAAAGGGATACGAGGATAAAGAACCATTAGTGGTGTATGCATCATCTTCCAATTGGAAGTGGCATTTTAGTTATCCGGAAGAAGGTATAGAAACAGTTAACTACTTATATATACCAACAGATCGAGCGCTTGAATTTAGACTTTATTCACACGGACCAATTTCAAGTTTCTGGATTCCACAACTAGGTGGACAAAAATATGCGATGAATGACCATGTAACAATACTCCATTTAGCAGCGACGTACCAGGTGAATATATGGGACGAAATTCAAATTTTAGTGGAGAAGGGTTTGCTGAGAACCAGTTTAATGTCAAAGCAATGCCTGAAGATGAATTTAATGAGTGGGTAGATGAAGTGAAAGCAACAGCTGAAGCCCCTCACAGAAAAAAAATTCAATGAATTACTAGAGCCGGGCCATCTTGGACAATTAACTTTCACTGGAACTCACTTAAAGTTTTCACCACCTCTTGAAGGTCATCATGACCAAGAATCATCAGACGCTATATCTGATTCACACAAGGAAAGTTCCGAACACAGCCAGAAAAATCAATAAATTGAAAGAGTGATAGAAAGATAGAGTCTAACTTTATGAACAATCTATTTCCCGAAAGGAGTAAAAACGTATGGACTTTTTTGATCGTTTTGCCGTACCTCATCCAAGTTTTGCGATCTATGCAGCAATGGTTGCCATTGGTTTGACTACGATCGCAATCCTTGCTGGATTAACGTACTTTAAAAAATGGGGTTATTTATGGCGTGAATGGATAACTACGGTTGACCATAAACGAATTGGTATTATGTATTTAATTTCTGCGTTAGTTATGCTATTCCGTGGTGGCGTGGATGCGATTATGATGCGTGCTCAGCTTGCCGTACCTGATAACATAATGCTTGATTCACAACATTATAATGAGATTTTCACAACTCACGGGGTTGTTATGATTTTATTTATGGCGATGCCATTTATCATGTTTTTCATGAACTTAGTTGTTCCATTGCAAATTGGGGCACGTGATGTTGCGTTTCCTCGTCTTAATGCATTAAGCTTCTGGTTGTTCTTTATGGGAGCTATGTTATTTAATATTGCATTCGTTGTTGGTGGGTCACCTGATGCAGGCTGGACTTCGTACTTCCCATTAGCAGGTAATGAATTTAGTAAGTCAGTAGGAACGAACTATTATATGATTGCGATACAGATCGCCGGGATAGGTACCCTCATGACGGGTATTAACTTCATCACGACGATTATGAAAATGAGAGCACCTGGTATGACATTAATGAAAATGCCAATGTTCACATGGTCAGCTCTTATTGCGAACTTAATCATTGTTTTCGCATTCCCTGTGTTAACAGTTGCACTTGCGATGGGAACAATGGATCGTCTATTTGGAACTCATTTCTTTACACTAGATAACGGTGGTATGGATATGCTTTGGGCGAACCTATTCTGGGTTTGGGGACATCCTGAAGTATATATCTTGATTTTACCAGCATTCGGCCTTTACAGTGAGATTATTTCAACATTCTCAGGACGTAACCTTTATGGATACAAATCAATGGTTTGGTCAATGGTGTTAATTTCACTTCTTTCTTTCTTAGTATGGGCGCATCACTTCTTTACAATGGGTCAAGGTGCATTTGCAAACAGTATTTTCTCAATCTCAACGATGATCATTGCTGTGCCAACAGGGGTTAAGATCTTTAACTGGTTGCTTACGCTGAGAAAAGGTAAGATCCGTATGACAACGCCAATGCTATATTCCATGCTATTCATCCCACTTTTCACATTAGGTGGAGTAACTGGAGTTATGCTAGCAATGTCTGCTGCAGACTATCAATACCATAATACAATGTTCTTAGTAGCACACTTCCACAATGTTATTATTCCTGGTGTTGTGTATGCTATGCTTGCAGGTTTAACATATTACTGGCCAAAAATGTTCGGATTCATGCTAAATGAGCGTATTGGAAAATGGACTGCTTGGATACTTTCAATTGGGTTTGTTCTAGCATTTATTCCAATGTATATCACAGGTTTAGATGGCCAAGTACGTCGTAGCTTCACATACTCTGAATCTACTGGATTTGGACCACTAAACATGGTGTCATTTATCGGAGCAGCGATTATGGCAATTGGATTTGTGTTAATTGTTTATAACATATACTACAGTATTCGTTACGCCCCAAGAAATATTGGTTCAGATCCTTGGGATGCACGTACACTGGAGTGGGCAACACACACTCCAGTTCCAGAATACAATTTTGCTATTGTACCAGAAGTTAAATCTAGTGAGGCGTTCTGGGATGCAAAGAAACATGGTCATGAGTTATTTAAAGGTGATATCAAGAAAATTCATATGCCAAATAACAGTGGTATGCCGTTCCTTATGAGTTGCGTGTTCTTTGTATGGGGCTTCTCATTCATATTTAGTTTATGGATTCCAGCGATCATTGCAACAATTGGAATCTTTATCTTTATGACAATGCGCTCTTTCGAAAAAGATCATGGTCGTTATATCCCTGTTAAAGAAATTGAAGAAACAGAAAACGAATTGCGAGGTGTTTAAGAAATGAAAATTGATAACTCGCTACCACTTGAATATAGTACGGAAGAAAATCGTTTAAAGATTTTCGGATTTTGGATTTTTATAGGTGCGGAAATTATGCTTTTTGCTACACTTTTCGCAACTTATTTTACTTTATATAATCGCACTGGTAGTGGTCCTGATGGGTTTTGAAATCTTTGTTATTACTCCTGTGTTCCTTGAGACAATTTTACTTTTAACGAGTAGCTTTACAATTGGTCTTGGTATTCATGCAATGCGTCTTGGTAGACAAAAGGCAATGGTTGGATTCTTTGCTATTACACTTCTTCTTGGTTTAGGATTCTTAGGCGTGGAGATCTTTGAATTTGTCACATATGTACATGAGGGAGCCGGTATTGGAACGAGTGCATTTACGTCGATTTTATTAACGACGTTAGGAACTCACGGTGCTCACGTAACGCTTGGATTATTCTGGGGATTATTCATCATCATGCAAGTGAAAAAACGTGGATTAACTCCAGAAACAGCAAATAAGTCATTTATCTTTTCGTTATACTGGCATTTCCTAGATGTAGTTTGGATCTTTATCTTTAGCTTCATCTATTTGAAAGGAATGATGTAAACATGAGAGAATTATTTCCGATGAAACAAGTAATGGGATTTGTTTTCTCACTAGTCCTTACGGCAGTAGCTCTAGGTGTTTACTTCTTTGATATGTCGTTTTCAGTTGGGATGACAGTTCTGCTTATTACAGCATTTATACAAGCAGGTCTTCAGTTGGTGGTATTTATGCATGCTGGTGAGACTGAGGATAAAGCGGCTATTTATACGAATGTATACTACGGGGTGATCATTGCCTTAGTAACTGTATTTGGTACATTACTTGCTTTGGTATGGGACATGTAATTCTGCATTATAAGGAGTGCTTTGATAGTGCTCCTTTTCTATATTCTATATATTTTAAGATCTATTAAAAGGTATCAGGGTTTACAGTAAGTTTTTTGTAACGGTGTCGGCAGAAATCATAGGTTTGATAATAATACAAGATATACTATAAATTCCTTCAATGATTATTTGCTTTATTAATATATAACCTCATCACTCATTAGAATTTAAAAACTCTCTAACTCTTTATCAAGGAAATTTATTTTCAGAAAGTAGTCTTGACTGCAACTGAGAGTACTTTTCATACTGATTATCAAGTAGGGGGATTCTGAAAAAAGTATTTAAATCTTATTGCTGACAATAAATTGTTAGAATTTACTTATTTCGATATTCAAATATTTTCATACTATTGTGTTATCAAAAGGAGCGTCCATTCATGAAAAGAGGGATTGTCTTAGAATATAATGAAAAGTTTGTGATATTCTTAACAGAAGATGGATATTTTTTAAAGGATCATAAGAAAAAAAGAAATATGAACTTGGAGAAGAAATAACTCTTTTTGAAATATTGGATGAACATGAAGATACTACTTCAATAGGTCCAGGGAACAAGGAAAGAATCTCTGAGAATATATAATACATTACTTTGTATTAATGTTGAGTGTGTTTTTTCTAAATGATTATCTGCTATTTTTTATAATCAGGGATATTGTTATGGTAATTAGTTTGCCATGGATAGAATAGAGATAATAAAAAATTGATAAAACAAATAAAGTACCCTAAAAAGTGTGGATGACACTTAATGTTTCTTATTTAACACCCTCTCGAATCAAATTGAAAGCCTCATCATTTATGATAAGGCTTTTTAAAATTTTAATATTAGATCTTAATCGTTTATCACAATTTCTTCAAATTTATTAAGTATAGTATTAATATAGGATTTCACACTTTTAGGAGGAAAATAAATGACTGATATATTAAAACGTCCAAAAATCGCAAAAAATATTACAGAATTAATAGGTCGTACACCGTTGGTAAGACTAAATCGGATTAGTGACTCAACTGGTGCTGAGGTACTTGCAAAATTAGAATATTTCAATCCGTTATCAAGCGTAAAAGATAGAATAGGTAATGCAATGATAGAAGATGCCGAGCAACGTGGGATTATTAATAAGGATACAGTCATTGTTGAGCCGACAAGTGGAAATACAGGTATTGCGTTAGCCTTTGTGTGTGCAGCTAAAAATTACCGTTGTATTCTTGTAATGCCTGATACAATGAGTACAGAAAGACGTAGCCTTTTAAAAGCATTAGGTGCAGAGCTTGTGTTAACTGAGGGAACTAAGGGTATGAAAGGTGCAATCGAAAAGGCTGAATCATTAAGTAAAGAAATACCAAATGCGTTTATTCCTCAACAATTTAATAACCAAGCAAATCCTATGATTCATAGAAAAACAACAGCTGAAGAAATTTGGTCTGATACAGATGGCGCTGTTGATATTGTAGTGAGCGGAATTGGAACAGGTGGAACTATTACAGGTATTTCGGAAGTCTTAAAAGAACGAAAGTCTTCTTTTAAATCTGTTGCTGTAGAACCAAAGGATTCCCCTATTTTATCAGGTGGATCTCCAGGCCCGCACAAAATTCAGGGAATTGGTGCAGGATTTACTCCAGGGGTATTAAACACAGATATTTACGATGAAATTGTCCAAGTTATGAATGATGAGGCATTTGAGGCATCAAGGTCGCTTGGAAAACAAGAGGGGATATTAGTTGGTATATCTTCTGGTGCAGCGATTCATGCTGCTTCAGTTATTGCAAAAAAACCGGAAAATAAAGGGAAAACAATTGTAGTGATATTACCTGATACAGGTGAACGTTATCTCTCTACGGCATTATTTAATGAGTAAGAGTAGATTTTTAAAATGAAATACCCGAGCTCACTTAGATAGTAGGACTCAGTAGTAAAGGATAGTTGACAGTTGAATCTTAACTACATCTATCCTTTTTTATTGTAATCTTAAACTAAAAATATTTTCACTAAACTATAATGACTAAACTTTTACATTTAGAAACAGATGAGCTTCTGTTCTAATATGTTAACACAACAACTAAGGGTTCGATATCTTTTTAGGAGCGTTCTTTCGCATTTAAAATTGGAATATAAACATTACCATCTTGAATTATAGGTTCAAAAATATCCAATGGCCTTGGTGGAGGTCCACCTATATTAATACCAAATTCGTCATATTTACCTCCGTGGCATGGACAAAAAATGTAATGCGTTCATCTTTAAGATTATCATCAGCATGTGTTGCTGTGCAACCAAGATGGGTACAAATAGGTGACATAACTAACAATCCTTTAGTACTACTATTTATGTTTATTTATACAAAACCTTCCCTTTCTTGTTCTACCCAAGCATCCTTAATTTTGGTGCTATAGTTTACTTTCTTAGGAAATGGTCCCTTTTTTAATTTTTCTAATGGACCAAGGTTAGCCAGTGCGCTAGTATCTATTTCGTCTTTATTACATGCTGTTAAACTAAAGGGTATAACAGAAAGTGTTAATAGGCCCATTGTTCCTTTTACACTTTTCTTCAAAAACTTCCTTCTATCTAATTGTGTCATCAAATCCCTCCTTAATTTAAATTCTAAACTATAAATATGAGGAATCTATGGTGTTTAAAATTCCACTGAATTTTCTATACATAAAGATATTTTAGAATTTCACAGTTTCTACAAATCTTTATGTCAAAATATAAATATGTTTCAAAAGGAGGAAATCAAATGAGTTGTTGCGGATCTTCAAATAAAAATAAAACTCAGAACAAAAATACCAGTAATGCAAACTTAACCCCAATCGAACAGTTGAAGGTACGATTAGCACAAGGTGAAATCTCTATTGAAGAATACCTAAAAACAAAAACTGTATTAGATCAATAATGAGTTACATTGGTACCCAGCTCCATTGGAGACTGGGTATTATAATGGGCTTTTTTCAAATTGAATAGAATCCATCACAGAATCTTCATATTTATTGCCTATAATCCTAGAAGATGGCTTCTTTAAAACAGTATGAAGAAATGAGGTGTTATTGATTGGGAAAGAAAACAAAAATGATCATTGCTCTAAGTGTTTTTTTAGCAGTAATAGGTACCCTTATCTATACTAGCATCGGTAATGCAGCAACTTTCTATCTAACTGTAGATGAATTAAAAGATAAACAGGAAGAGGCAGTTGGTAAACGGATTAAGGTAAGTGGGAACATTGTAGGGGAATCCATTAAGTTTGATTCATCACAAATATTACTAACGTTTGAACTAGAAGGAGAAAATGGATTTCGTGTACCCATACAATATGATGGTGTCAAACCAGACACATTAAATGATGGATGGGAAGCGATAGTGGAAGGTGAATTAAACTCTGAGGGTGTTTTTATTGCCTCTGAATTGCTAGTAAAATGTCCTTCAAAATATGAGGCAATGGAGGAAAATGGAGAGGAAATTCCAAAAGACCACCCGGCGACACAGAAACAAGGAGGAAATGAAACTAATGGGTGACATCGGTCGTTTGGCCCTTATATTCTCAATTGTCATTGTTGTATATGGAATAATAAGTCATCTGATGGCAATTCGAACGAAAAATATACGTTGGCTCAAGAGTGCGAAAACATCTGTAATGATTCTTGCTTTTTTAACCACTCTAGCCTCGGGTTCTTTAATTTATTTACTCGTAACAGGGGATTTCAAATACGAGTATGTTGCACTTTATTCAAGTACCGACATGCCATTATTTTATAAAATATCAGCTTTTTGGGGAGGAAATGCAGGTTCTCTCTTACTATGGTTCTGGATATTAAGTTTATATACAGCATTGGTCACGTGGTCTAAACATAAGGATAGTACCCAATACTTACCTTGGGTATCAACTATATTATTAATCATCAATGCTTTCTTTGTACTCATACTTAACACGATTGAACAACCTTTCGCGTTAAATCCTGAGCAGATGACAGAAGGTAATGGATTAAATCCATTATTACAGAACCCAGGAATGGCAGTTCATCCTGTTACCTTGTATTTAGGGTATATCGGTTTCGCTGTTCCGTTTGCATATGGAATGGCTGCATTAATTCTGAAAAAAGCGGATGCGGTTTGGCTTAAGGTCACAAGAAAATGGACATTAGTATCTTGGCTATTTTTAAGTATGGGAATACTATTTGGTTCCCAATGGGCCTATGTAGAACTAGGATGGGGTGGTTACTGGGCATGGGATCCAGTAGAAAATGCTTCATTACTGCCGTGGCTTACAGCAACAGCACTTTTACATTCAAATATGGTTCAAGAAAGAAAGGGTATGTTAAAAAGGTGGAACATATCCCTAGCCACTCTTACATTTGTCCTTACATTATTTGGGACATTCTTAACGAGAAGTGGTTTGTTATGGTCTGTGCACGCATTTGCAAATGGTCCAATCGGTGCCTACTTCCTTGCCTTTATAGGAATCATTCTTATAGGTTCAATTTGGAATATTTCAGCTAATTGGTCGGTGCTAAAGTCAGATGCCCAATTTGAATCTTACATTTCTAAAGAAAGTAGTTTTCTAGTAAACAATCTATTATTAGTAGCATCAGCATTTACGGTTTTTTGGGGAACCATTTATCCTGTTGTGTCGGAAGCTGTAACAGGTACAAAGACAATGGTAGGTGCTCCTTATTTTAATAGAGTCAATGTTCCAATCTTTATTGCCATAATTATTTTAATGGGGATTGGGCCAGTTGTTGCATGGAAAAGATCTACCACAAAAGCACTTTGGAAAAATCTTCGTGTCCCATTAATTGTGACAACTCTATTAACTCTAGCACTATTAGGTACTGGGGTGAAGAATTGGATGACCCTTTTATCTTTATCAAGTACAAGCTTTGTAGCTTTGATTATTTTTCTTGAATTTGCAAAAGCTGTACAAGCTAGGGTGAAGGTAACAGGTGAATCACCACTTCGCTCATTTTTTATGCTTTTTGTTAAAAATAGGCGGCGTTATGGTGGGTACATTGCTCACTTTGGAGTCATTTTAATTGTAATTGGGTTAACTGGTGCTAGCACTTATTCAGTAGAGAAACAATATGGATTAAATGAAGGGGATTTTATCAATCTTGGAAAATACACATTATTGTATAGAGGTCTAGGCGAGAATAATAGTGAGGCTAAGCAAACGGTTTATGCTGAATTATTGGTAGAAAAAGATGGGGAAAAAATAGGTGTTGTCCGACCTGAGAAGGTGTTCTATGTAAATGGTACTCAACCCACAACTGAAGTATCCATTGTAAGTTCATTACAGGAGGATCTTTATGTTGTACTAAATGGGTGGTCTGAGGAAGATGGCAAGGTGTTTATTCAAGTGAAGATTTTCCCTCTCATGTCATGGACATGGCTTCTGGAGGCTATATCTTGATTCTAGGTACATTAGTATCTTTATGGCCAAATCGATCTGCCAAAAGAAAATTACCGTTTAACATGGAGTCGATGATCTATGGGTAAATGGCTGAAAAATATATGGTTTTCGCTATCTTTAACGATATTCTCTCTTTTAGTATTTGCTCCTAGAAAAGGCTTTGCCGAAGGGGAAAACGTTTCTATTTCTCGTAATGATATGCTAAATGTTGCCAAAGAACTTCATCCACCTGGGTGTACAGATTCTATGACTGCTGATTATTGTACGTTATCAACCGCGTATGATTTGCGACAAGAGATATGGTCCCTGTTAGAAGGGGGAATGGATAAAAAACAAGTAATTGATTATCTAGTTCAAAAATATGACGAACGTATCCTTGCGGCTCCTACACCTGAAGGTTTTAACCTCATAGCATGGGTTTTACCTGGGGTAGGAGTGGCAATTGGTTCAATTCTCATCCTTTTTCTAATAAAAAAATGGAAAAAGGGACAGGTTGAATCGAATGAGAATCAACAAAAGCAGTTTGTTACGGACTATGATACAAATAAAGTCCAAGAGGAACTAAAAAATTGGTTATAAAGAGAGGGAAAAGTTATGACAGATACTGAAATTTTTATGGGTGTCATCGGCTAATCATCTTACTTCTTCTTGCTTCTCCTTTCTTTATAAAAAGAAATCCAACAATAGAAGTGCCAGTAGAAGATTTCCAAGATGAAAAAGAGCAAGTGTTTATGCAACTTTCCGAATTAGAATACGATTATCAAATGGGAAAGTTACCAGAAAGAGACTATATAAACACAAAAAGTGAGCTTACGTCAAAGGCATCTAAATATGTTAGTCACTCTAATGAAGATTTAATTGAAATTGAACGAACGGTAGATATAGAAATAAGAACGGTGCTTAAGAAAAGTGGGGTGGGGAAGGAGATAATGTATGAAAAGTAAAATTATTTCACTTTTAATAGTGATCATCATGCTTCCTCTTGCGTTAGTACCCAATAAAGGTTCAGCTGATGGCAAGTATCCAGTAAGGATTACAGAACAAAATATAGTAGCCTCTCCCATAGATCAGAATACACTTCAGCTTATTCAGATAGTGAATTTTAAAAACAGTGGGAATAGGAAAGAAGAGCAATTACCTATTTATTTACCTGAAGGTTATTCCGAGCTTCAAGTTCGTTCTGGGTTAGAAGAAAAGGATATGAAGGTAATAGATAAAGGGATTATTGATGTAACAGGTCTTGACCCTGGTAAAGAAAAGCAGATTGTACTTTCCTATACTATGCCGCTCACCCAAAGCGAATCTCAATGGGCGATTGAGACATCCTATGTAACTGAAAGTTTTCAGGTTATTATACAGCCTGGGATATTATCTTTTGAAGCAAGCAATTTAGTCACACAATCTGATTTGTTCGAAATGAATGACCAGGAATTTAGGCGATTTACTCGAGTAGATCTTCATCCTGACACACCTTGGACACTTACTTTCAGCTTTATTGGCCAATCAAGTGCAAACAATGAGACAAGCAAAGTAGAAGATTCATCTCCATCTAACTATACAGAAGATGGATATAAGATTATTGGGAAAGAAGGAATAGGATACGGAAAGGCTGCTATTACAATAGCCATAATAGTGATTGCATTAAGTATGACATTAATCGGATTAAAAAGGGATTATCAAAAATCGATAAACAAATCGGTAAGACCTACACGTACGTGGTTACAGACGGAAAAGGAAATATTATTGCAAGAAATGGTTCAACTAGAAAAAGATTATCAATCGAAATTAGTTAGTGATAAAACATATAAGGAAACCTATAACGATATAAGAGAGAAAATGATACGGGTTATAGCAGAACTCAGGTAGGTGGTCTCCATTTTAGAACTTCAAAATCTTGAATTTATCATAAATGAACGAAAGGTATTAAAATCGATTAATTTCTCTTGGAGAAAGGGTGAAACGGTTGCGTTTATTGGAGGGAATGGAGCAGGGAAGTCTACTCTCTTAAAGATCATTGCATTACTTTCTCAACCTTCTGACGGGAAGTTATCGTTAGCAAAAGGAGCGAGCAAAAACAAATGGAAAAACAATCTAGGTGTTGTTTTTCCTGATAGTTTTTTACACGACTCCTTAACAGCTATTGAAAATTTACGTTTTTACCAGCAAATTTATGGGAAAGATGACAAACGTTTTATTGAGCATATTCTTAATAAAGTACAATTAGTCACTGTGAAGGATGAACTTGTGGGCACCTATTCTAAGGGAATGAGACAACGTTTATCCATCGCAAGAGCGTTGGTCCATCAACCTGAGTATCTACTTTTGGACGAACCGTTTGATGGGTTAGACTTGAAATCAAAAATGATCATTGAAGATATTCTTAATGTACATGAGTCACAAGGGAATGGATATATCTTAGTCAGTCATGATGTAAAACAAGCTTTTGATCTTTGTAAACGATCAATTTTACTACATGATGGGGAAATTATTGTTGACGAAAAGAGTTCCCAAATATCTCTCTTATCTTTTTTAGATAAGTATCAATCATTGTTGGAGAGGAATGAAAATGAATTTCTATAAACAGACATTTTTAATTCTTAAAAGGGACCTAACGTTAGAATTTCGCCAAAAATCACTCCTCTTTTCAATGATTATTTTTGCATTAATGCTTCAAGTCTTTTTAAACATTGCGTTCGATACAGACATGGAAGCTATGCAAAAATTGGGGGCAGGGATATTATGGATTCCTATTCTTTTATCAGCCATGCTCGGTTTTAATCGAATTGTTGCAATGGATAAAGAGAATAGTGTCCTAACTGGCTTATTAGTCTCTCCATTAGACAAGGGTGCACTATACCTTGGGAAATTTTTAGGAAATTTGGTCTTGATTTTTATCGTAATCTGCATATCAGTTCCTGCCTTTTTTTTATTTGTTCAACAACCTTACCCAAATTCACTCGGTTTACTGATAGCGGTATTGATATTGGGCAGTTGGGGGTTTGTGGCGATGGGTGTTTTTCTAGCAACCCTTGCACAGTCAAGCAGAATTACTGAATTATTACTACCAGTAATGCTTTTCCCATTAAGTGTTCCACTGTTTTTAGGGATCGTTCAGCTAACTGAAGTAGCCTTATATCCTTCTATAGAAATGTCGCAAAACGTATGGCTGATACTTTTAGCTAGTTATGACATTCTTTTTACAATCATCCCACTATTTTTATTCGATTATTTACTGGAGGTGTGACATGGTTAACAGGTTACTTGAAATATCAAAAATTCCACTAACTTTAATAACAGCAATCGTAATAATCATTCAACTATACATGGCTTTTTACTATGCACAAACTGAAAAGTATATGGGAGAGATACAAAAAATTATGTATTTCCATGTCCCAAGTGCTTTTGTAGCGTTTGTGGCATTTGCAATCGTGTTTATCGGAGGAGTTTTATATTTATACACGAAAAATAAGCAATGGGACTATTTAGCTGTATCAGCAGCTGAGATTGGAGTACTCTTCGCAACATTTGTTCTAGTGACTGGCTCGTTATGGGCAAAGCCGGTGTGGAATGCATGGTGGGTGTGGGAAGACCCACGCTTAGTTACTTCGCTTATATTATGGTTTATGTATATCGCTTATTTATTCATTCGAGCATCTGTACAAGGAGAAGAACGTCATAGGAAATTTGCTGCAATATTTGGTATCATCGCCTTTTTAGATGTTCCACTCGTTTACTTCTCGGTAAAGTGGTGGAGAACCATCCACCCAAAGGTAATCGATGAGCAAGGTGTTCATATGCCGGTTGAAATGGCACAAACCTTGTTCTTCAGTATAATTGCCTTTCAGTTTCTATTTTTCACACTATTAATCTATCGTTTCTTTCTTGAAAGACAAAAAGAAAAGATAAAAGAAATAAAGAATATAGAATTAAAAAGATAGGAGAATATAGATGAATTTTTTATTCGTAGGAGTATTAATTATTTGGGTTGGGATTCTCGCATACGTTATTCGAATTTTTAACGAACAGAAAAAGATAACGAAACAATTAGAGAAAATCAAAAGTTATTATTAGATGTAAGTATAGGAGGGGTGAAAAGTGTGTTACGTAAGCTGGTGCGTGTAACGATTATTGTGCTTATAGGAGTTGCATTTATTTACATGGCTATAAATCTTGCTGAAAAATCAACTGCTGCAGAAGTGGGTGGCCCTGCTCCTGATTTTACGTTAGAAAATATGGACGGTAACATGGTAAGTCTAACAGACTACAGAGGTGAATTTGTCATTCTGAATTTTTTGCATCCTGGTGTCCTCCATGTCGGGAGGAAGCTCCTGAACTTCAATCGTTTGAAGAAGAGTATGGAGATCAGACAAAACTTTTAATTCTAAGTCGAGCGGAACCAAAAATACAAGTGCAGGAATTTATTGAAGAATTTAAGTCAACCTCAACGTATCTTTTAGATTATAATGATTCGATGGCTAAACCTTATGGTGTAGCTGGACAACCTGAAACTTTTTTTATTGATGAAAGTGGGATTATTAGGTACCACCATGTAGGTCCGATGACAAAAGAATTTATGGTTGAAACTGTTAATAAATACACAAAAAATCACCACTATCAGAAAAGTAAAAGAACCCAATAAATAGGGTTTGGAGGGGAAATTATGTCATTTCGTAGGATTTCTTTAGCGCTTCTTGGTTTGTTTTTTCTTTTAGGACCAACGGGTGTTTTTGCTCATAATGGACAAAAAAGTGGTTTACATGATTATTCCTTTTTTGAGCTTTGGAACCCGCCATTATTTATAGGAGTTATTTCTGTTTTCTTGTTATACCTTCATTTCATAAATAAAAATCGAAGGGGTAATCCTGATTTTACTCCCGTATCCATAAAAAGAAAACTTTCTTTCTTAGGTGGACTGATTGTATTTTATATTGCGCTAGGTAGCCCGTTACATGTTTTAGGTGACAGTTTCTTATTTAGTGCGCACATGCTGGCACAGTCTTTAGTTTATATTGTAATGCCACCGTTACTATTAATGGGTTTAGAAAAATGGATGGTCCAATCCGTTATAAAAATTGGTTTTAAATATAAGATTCTTTCAATAGCAAAGGTTCCATTGATTCCATTGTTACTATTTAATATTCTATTTTCTTTTTACCATATTCCAATAATTTTTGATAAAGTGGTTTCAAATACAATTTATCATAACCTTACTCATCTGATTTTAACAGCTACAGCATTTTTGATGTGGCTTCCAATATTTCCTGTTAGTGATGAATTAGATAAACTTTCTCCTTTGCAAAAACTTGGATATATTTTTGGAGCAGGTGTGTTATTAACTCCTGCTTGCGCATTAATTATTTTTGCCGATGAACCATTGTATGTGGTGTATGCTAATGCTCCACAATTATGGACTTATCACGGTCCATTAGATGACCAACAAACTGGTGGCATCGTCATGAAAGTTATACAAGAATTAATTTATGGCACTGTAATAGGATATATATTTTTTAAATGGGCAAAAAAAGAACATATTCAGGATGAATATGTTCCAACAATAAATGAAGGATAAGTGAGTGATAGGTATGAAAGACAAAATTCTTATTGTTGATGATGAGTGGAATATGAGGAATTTAATAAAGATTCATCTGCTTCCTCACTTCGCTTTAGAAGAAGCAGCAAATGGTAAAGAGGCGTTAGAAAAGGTAAAAGACCTTGATTTTCAACTCATTATTTTGGATGTAATGATGCCTGATATGACTGGATGGACAGTCTGTGAAAGAATCCGTGAGAAAGGAAACATTCCAATTTTAATGTTAACTGCTTTAACGGATGTAAAGGATAAAGTACACGGTCTTAACATTGGTGCAGATGACTATTTAGTAAAACCCTTTGACCCTGAAGAATTGGTAGCACGTGTTCATGCATTATTAAGAAGGTCTGTTGAATTTAATAATGAAAATGATAATGGAACAATTACAATCTCTGACCTAACAATTATTAAAGATAGTAGACTGGTTCTCGTAAACGGCAAGGAAGTTGACCTTACACCTAAGGAATTCAATCTAATTCATTTATTCGCAACAAATCAGAAACAGGTATTTACACGTGAAATTTTACTTAATGCTATATGGAATACAAACAACGTTTTAGATGTTAGGACGGTTGATACACATGTGAAAAATGTAAGAGAAAAGCTTAGAAAAACTGGATTATCGTTTAATCCAATAAAAACAGTATGGGGTGTTGGGTATATCTTTCAAACTCCAGATGGAAAAGCATGAAATGGAATAGTATCGTTATTAAGTTAGGAGTAGTCTTTATCCTGCTTTTTATCGTTGTTATTTTCCCTTTAGGGTTTAGTATAAATAAAATTTTTTCCGGATTCTTTTATAATGAGGTAGAAAGCCAAGTTGATAAGCTGTCCACTCGATACTCGCGAACAATAACAGATATTAAAGATGAGAAAATTCTTAATATGTTTGAAATGCTGGCAGATTTGACAGATCATGAAATAATTATAGTGGATAAAAATGGGGAAATCGTGGCAAATTCAGGATTACCTAGTCTTCCTAAGGGTTCAAAGGCAAACATCGAACTTTTGCCTTCTCTTAAGGAAAAGGAATCGGTTAAAATCGAAATTCAAGATGTAACTACAAAGAACAGGTATTTATCAATTGGAAAACCAATAATTTCAAACAAGGAATTCCTAGGTGGTATATTTGTTTTAGCTCCAATTGATGGCATATACTTATCACTTGACCGTGTTAGAGATATGCTTATCCTTGCCGGAATGGGTTCCATATTTTTAGCAATTGGATTTGCCTTCTTTTTTACAAGAAAACTGACAACTCCATTACTTGAAATGGAAAAGGCTACGAGGGATATTGCACATGGCGACTTGAAAACAAGAGTGAGTGTTGAAAGTAAAGATGAAATAGGATCTCTAGCAAAAGCTATTAACTATCTTGCAGTAGAATTAGATAAATACCAAACAAATAGAAGGCAATTTTTCGCTAATATATCACATGAGTTACGAACACCTTTAACATATTTAGGTGGTTATATAAAAGCGATTCAACAAGGCCTTTACCAATCTGACAAAGAAAGAGATCAATATCTATTTATTATAGAGAATGAAACGGAAAGAATGACGCAATTGGTGAATGATCTTTTTGAATTGTCGAAAATGGAAGAGGGAAAATTAGAATTCCACTTTGAAGATATAGACCTCTGTGAAGTTGTTCAAAGTTCTATAGAGAAAACAAAATTAAAATCAAAAGAAAAGGGAATCGAGATTTTCCTTAAAGGTGATACAAATCTTCCCTTAGCCAACCTTGATGGGTTACGAACTGAACAAATTGTAATAAACCTCTTAGAGAATGCCATTCGTTATACAGAAAAGGGGGCTATAACCGTAAGGCTTTGGAGTGAGAGACAAAAGATAAAATTATCAATTGAAGATACGGGATTAGGTATACCGGAAGAAGATTTACCTTATCTGTTTGAGCGTTTTTATCGAGTGGAAAAGTCAAGGTCTAGAGAAACCGGTGGAACAGGCTTAGGATTATCCATTGTAAAATCATTAGTTGTACTTCAACAAGGTGAAATTCAAGTTAAAAGTGAAGTTGGTAAGGGGACAAGCTTTATATTGTCATTTCCTGTAGTAGACTATAGTCAGGAGGATTAAGATGAAACGAATTGAATATGTAATTGCTAGTCTACTCGTGATTGTAGGTCTGGCTTGTCTAACAACTTCAGGATCTTATCTTATGGGCGACGGTTTAGATGCATACATCACGACATTTTTACAGTTGTGTATGTGGTTGGGTATTCCTATTGTTGTGGTTGGCGTAATTTATTTGATACTAATAAGGATAAAAAAAGGTGAAAAAAATGATGAGATTAAGACTTTTGACTTTAATGTTTTTTATAATGACTCTACCTCTTAATGCATTTGCTCACGGTACAGAAGAAGAACATCAAAGAGAGGGTTTAATGTATGGAAAGTTAATTGATGGCGGATTAGTAGCATCAATTCTTTTATTAGTAGTATCTGTGTTCGGTATTATAGTGATTTCAAAGAAAATAAAATCAATAAGTGTTAAGAATAAGCAAGGTCAGAAAAAAAGTAATCAATTAAAAAGAAGTTCTACAATCCTAAAATGGATTAGTGCTGTAACTTTATTAAGTTCAATAATTTTTGGGTTCATAACTTTAAAAAATAGTGATGTTGAACAGGGAAATACTATTGGATTCCAACATATACATGGGCTTGGATACTCTGGTGATGGTAATAATTTTTATATACCAGCTCATGATGGCTTAAGAGTTTATTCTAAAGGTGAGTGGAGTATTCCAGAAGGGGAGAAACATGATTATATGGGTTTTTCCATGGTAGATGATGGATTTTACAGTAGTGGTCATCCTGGACCAGGCTCAAAATTGGAAAATCCTTTTGGAGTGGTAAAAAGTAATGACTTTGGAAAGTCATTAGAAATATTAGATCTTTATAAAGAGATTGATTTTCATGGAATGGCTGTAGGCTATTATTCACACGCGATTTACGTTTTAAATCCCCAAGCGAATAGTAGGATGGAAGACACGGGCCTATATTATACATTGGATGAAACGAAAAAGTGGACGAAAAGCGATATGAAAGGATTAGATGGTCAACCTGCATCAATCGCAGTGCACTCATCAGATGAGAAAATCATCGCAGTAGGTACAGATCAAGGTGTGTTTCTTTCAACTGATTTTGGTAATACATTTGAAAGTATATTACCTGAGGTGCCTACGTCTGCCATTCACTTTACAAAAGAAAACAAATTAATGGTTGGTGGGCTAGAGGATGGGTCCGTAATGTATGAAATCAATCTAGATACGAATGAGAAGGCTAAGTTTTCTATTCCGGAAATAAGTAATGAAGATGCAATATCGTATATTGCTGTTAATCCTCAAAACAGTTCAGAAATTGTTTTCACAACATTTGAGAAACAAATTTATATAACAAAAGATAATGGAAATAGTTGGACACAGATCGCAAAGGATGGAACAGCTATTGATCGTAAAGTAGAAAAGGTAGAAAATTAGGGAACTTTCAATGTAATTGGGATAAATTAATCGAAAATAATTTATGTATAAGGAGAATGACAATGATGGGAATGATGAATTTTGGCATGTTATTAAATATGCTAATTTGGATATTGATAATTGGTTTTGCTATTTATGGATTTGTTTTATTAATTATGAAACCATTTGAAAAAAACAAAGATTCTAGTGGGAAAAGTAACCAAGGAAATGCTCTAGACATTTTAATGGAGAGATTTGCTAGAGGTGAAATTAATGAAGAAGAATATGAGCAAAAAAGGAGAGTACTACAAAGATAAAATATAAATTAATCTCTTCACATTTCCTTCAAATTAATAGGGTACAATATTCCTTGTAACATAAAACCAAACAGTAAACAGACTAAAATGAAGGGGACCTTTAATGGTTCCTTTTATTTTTTACATAAAACTTTACAATCTCCACAGTTTCATCAAATTTGTAGTCTATACTTTAATTAATGGTATGGAAAGGAGGTAGAGCAAATTGAAAAAGAAGATAGCTTTTGTTTCATCTTTTGCTTTAGCAGCTCTTTTAGTTGTAGGACAGTTTACGTATGCTGAGGAACCCGAAAAAGGTATGGGCAACATGATGAACGGAAACGGAATGATGAATATGATGGAAGCTATGAATTCACCTGAAGGTCAGAAAATGATGACAGCGTGTGGAGATTTCATGGAATCCTATAATGATCAAGAAAGTAATGATTAAGAGTAACGTGCTCACATATTAAATATTCCCTTTTAAAAGGCCTTCTCTTGGGCCTTTTTTAATTATTTCTTGGTGAGATTTATCTCTTTATTTCATAAAAACTACATAATTATGTGATAATGTAGGACTCGTGGGTTTTTTAGGATATTTTACCTGAAGTAAATGTAATTGGATTTATTTGCTGCATATTTATATAAAAAAAGAAATTAGATTTTAACAATAGTGCCAAACTTGGTTGCTTCTACTGTTTTATTTGAGCTATGAGTAGCCATTGAGTGTATTTAATAAAAAAATTTCCTAAAACGTCCTGTAGATAAGATTAATTGGAAGAGATGGAGATAATATGTATTGGGACTGGATTGATCAATTATCTGGATTACTCACAAGTAGTCACAATTATTTATGGGATCTTTATCAAAATAGTACTTTTTATATGAAATCAATTTGGCTCGGAGTCATGTCGTTACTTACATATAGTCAAGTAACATCAAATTTTCTTCTAGTTATTTATTTGCTTTTTCTATTTAAAAAGGAAAATTGGATAAAAGAATTAGTTTTGATTTGCGTGGGAAAAATTTCTGGATTGTTTATAGGGATTTGGATAACGACAATGTTTGGGGATTATAATTTTCAAATCTTAATAGGCCTAGTTAATTATAGTATTGGTCCGTTAATTGTCATTATCTTACTCGTTCATTTTAGGATAATTAAAATAGGCATTGATTTTAAGATGCAAACATGGTGTTCTTTCATTTTTGGTTTAATGTTATCATTTTATCTTGATCCTGTTTTTTATGGTTTTTCTAGATTTTTACCATTCTTCTTTGGTGGGGATGTTTTTAGTTTCATTAAGCCTTTTTTGTATTCTATGATTTTGATATCCCCTTTGACACTATTTGCATTCATTGCATATGGTTTTGAATTTGATAAATGGGTTAAAAAAAATATATATCTTTTTAAAGTATTACAAAAAGTCTTATATACTTTTTTAATACTTATAGCAATTAATTCTTTCATTATATATTGGTTTTAAACTCTGAAAGGAGTAGGACAAGTGAGTAGGTCAGTTAAGTTTTTAATAATGTTAAGTTTTGTTTCGATTTTTATATTAAGTATATTCCCGGGGGTTTCTGCGTTTGCCCATTCTTCTTTAGTGAGAACACTTCCTGAAGGCGGAGCAAAGTTAGAAACTAGCCCTTCTACCATTGAATTTTGGTTTAAGGACCCAGTTGTACTGCATTCTAAAGCTTTGAAAGTAATAGATTCATCAGGCAGGTCATTTCAATTAGATAACTCATATTTAGATCCTAATAATCAAACGCATATCATTGGTGAATTAAAAGAACCGTTGCCAGCTAATAGATATAATATTGAAATTAACGTGATAGCTTTAGATGGAGATATCATAACAGAAAAATTCTTTTTTGAGGTTCTTAAGGATGAGCCTAAACAAAAGGGTCCATTGAAGTTAAGTAAGCAGATACCTAATGATGGACAAATCATCAAAGGTAGTCCTGATAAGATTGATTTATGGTTTAACCAAGAGACAAAACTTACAGCCATCGGAGTCTTTGACAAGAACCAACAGCCAGTGAAATTAAAGGAACCATACCAGGATCCTGTAGATCCCACCCACATAACAGTAGAATTTGACCAATTGTTAGCGAAAGGTACCTATCAAGTAACATGGTATGCACATCCAAGCAAAAAGGATTCTAGTAATCAACCAGACAATCTTGATGTTTTTTATTTTGCTGTGGATGAATTTACACCAATCGAAGAGGGTTCAAAGGGTACACCTGTTAAAAAAGTATGGTTTCCAGATATGGGATTAAAGCAACTTGGATATTGGCTCATTTTTATTGGATTATCAATATTATTCGGTTCAAGCCTATTTATTCAAATCATTTCAAAAAATCTTAAACAAAATAGTAAATGTAAGTTTATTTCTTTAGGTTTTATTTTCATAACGATGGCTGGTGTTACTCTATTAATCCTCCAGCAAAGACTGGAGTTACTAGACTTACCTTTAAGTGAGTTTTTTACATTAAAATTTATATTGATACCAATTATCCAAGTCATTTTATTATTACTAGGATTAATGGTTAGAAGAATTGAGACTTTTGCCTTTGGATTAGCGTTATTTATGACACCGTTTGTAATGGGGCATGCCTCGTATCCCCGCTATGGAGGTTACTTTACTATCTTCGTAAATGAATTGCATCTTTTTGGGGCATCGATTTGGATGGGGGGGTTATTGGCATTAATTACGCTTGTTAAGAAAAATGAGGTTTCTGATTTTATTGGGAAGTCTGCATTGAAGTTTTCTAGATTAGCCTTTTGGAGTCTTATTGTTATAATCTTCTCTGGGATTATAATGACGATCCGTTATATTCCTTCCTTTTCAATTGAAAGTTTCCTCGATAGTCAATGGGGAAAAGCGGTTATCGTAAAAGCAGTGTTAACCATTCTAGTGGTTTTGGTAGGGTATCTCCAAAGAAGAACGATTAAAAGCTTCACTGTAAATATGGTAAATAAGTTTAAAATAAGAGGTATTAATGAAATTGTGTATGGCACACTTATCTTATTATTTGCTTCGATTTTAGTGGTATCTACTCCTAGTGCTGCTGAACAGGGTATATATCCTGAAGGAGAAGAATATGAACAAGATTTAGATGTGGAAATGTCTCCATTAAACCCAGGACTTAACGTCTTAACTATTGATTTAAAAGAGAAAAGTGATATCGAGGATATAAGGGTTAAAATCACGATGCCGCCCGATTATAGTGTTGAGTATGATGCGTTTGAAATAGATGAGGACACTTTTAAAATAACAGGGAATATTATCCATGCAGCTGGAACATTGTTTATGGAAGTTGAAGCAATAAAAGAAAACGGAGATAGTAATACCTATCAATACACGATTGTTGTTCCAGGTGAGGTAAGGTTTAATGAGTAAAAGGAGAGGGAAAGATGTATGAATTCTTTAGTCAAATAAGTAATATTCTTAGTCAACCTTTTCTCACTCTTAGGTATACTACAGAAAGCATCCCTATTCTTTCAGCTTTTATTTTAGGGATTATCGGTGCTTTAGCACCTTGTCAATTTACTGGTAACCTAGGGCCTATTACGATATATGGAAATAAATCTGTTCAAAAAAGTATGGCTTGGGCTGAGGTATTCCTTTTTATTTTAGGAAAAATCGTTGTTTTTTCAGGTTTAGGCCTTATTGTTTGGTTATTAGGCAGTGAGTTTGAATCAACATTGACTCTCTATTTTCCATGGATACGTAGGGTAGTTGGACCTATGTTAATATTGATCGGATTATTTATGATTGAAATTTCATTAAGTTTAGGAAGTCTTTATCACTTGGAAGCATACCAGACCGTTTTCTGAGAAAAGGAAAACTTGGCTCCTTTTTAATGGGAGTTAGCTTTTCGTTAGGGTTCTGTCCGACAATGTTTGTATTATTTTTTGTAAGCTTAATGCCGATGGTTGTGTCAGTATCCTATGGGGCAGTATTACCAACCATCTTTGCCATCGGAACATCCTTGCCTTTGATTATTGCAATTTTTCTGATCTGGTATTTTGAATTAAGTGGAAAGTTAATGAAAAAGAAAGGGAGAAAAATTGGTTCTATCGTCCAAAAAATAGCAGGTTGGATAATGATCATACTTGGAATATTAGATACATTAACTTATTGGACGTAAATTAGCTATTTTAAAAAGATAAAAGATTAATAGAAAATATATGTATACTCACCTCATGAAAAGGTAAAGATAATCGTGAGGTGAGTTTTTTATGAAATCTATCAAATTGACTATAGTATTTCTGATACTATTAAGCTTTTTCTATACAAACAGGGCAGTTAATAGTCAAAGTAATACAAATGGATTATTGGAGTTAACAGAAATTGTTCAAAAGGAAAAAATAACATTAAATTCATGGAAAATTTATATAATGAAACCGGTTAAGGATGTAACCAGTGAAAAAGATATTCAAAGAGAAATAGAAAGAATACAAAAAGATGAAGAAGGATATAAGTGGGATATTAGTCGTGATGAAGGCAGTGAAGAACAACACTATATTACAGTTGGTTACAAACAAATCGAACCAAAAGAAATAGAGATGCGAGTTAAAGTTACTGCCTTTCTTGTAGGGAATAAGTACAGAATATATCATTCTTATGAAATTAAGGGTCAAACTTGGAATAAAGAATTATGGGATTTTATTAATGCTAACTTTAATAATGAAGTTAACGGACAAAATGAAGTCTTTTATACTCTTAAAGGCACAATGAAAGAAAAGAATGGCTTTGAATTAAGGGAAGAGGGGGATCTTCTCTTAAGAGAATTCTCTGGTACCTTTGTGGAAGGATTAATTGAAGATGATTTGGTTTCATTATCTGCATATACTAATCTTTTGGAGTCATATACATTAAGGATAAATGAAAAGAAAATTAATCTTCAAATAGGTCTTAGGAAAAATCAAAAGGATGATTTAATTGATGTTACGATTGGTACCCCTATAATAACTTCTGGATACTAGAAAACAATATTATCAAAGAGTAACAGGATCATTCATTTTTAAGTGTACATAAAATTAAAGGTTTTAAGTAGAGTATAATTGACAATTTATTAGAAATCTTAAATGATCAAGAAATTGTTGTAAAACTTTCATTCTAATTAAAGAAAAAAATAGAAGGGACCTTACTGCACTTGCTATACAGAAGTTTCGAGAACGTTCGGAAATCGGAACGAGAAAGTTTAAAAGATCTCGAAGGCACTGAATATGCTTCGAGGCGATGCTTATATAGTTGGAATTTGTGAAAACATTTGAGGCACGAAATTACTTTGCTCTTTTTGTCTCTTTCGCAAAGGCACTAACCATTCAATTAGTTGATATAGAATCCATATGGATCAATATCTTGTGTGTCACTGTTGTTGATTTCATTGTTCTTTTTGTGCTAAAACGTTTTTAAATTTTGCGAAAAAATGACCACCTACAGATTAATAGGTGGTCATGTAGATTACAACAGGCTACGGCACTCATTGATGCACTCTTGTAAGTCTCTCGAAGCGTGTTGTAAACGTTCATTGCTCATTTTAGACATAGCGTTATTTAAGTGTCTCATTGCGCTTTCACATTCATTAATACATTCTTGGAGTTGTTGTTTATTATCCATGATAATCCCTCCTTTCCAAAAATTTATTGTTACCTAGAAGTAGGGAATTATTCGTTTAATAGTAAACCTGTTACTGAGTCACCTATTAAAACAGAAGGTCACATAAGCAGTTGTTGTAAGGGGAAGTTGAAGTCATACAGAAAAATAGATGGAAGACCTTTAGTTTGGATGTATTTAGATGAATTTTATAGCACCTCTCAAGATGAAATAAATTTAAAGATAAGAAGATCACTCGAAATTGAAAAAACTGAACAATCAAAATCATTACACTCCAAGAGAATTTCGGGTGGGAACAATTCACATGCAAGATCAGTTTTTTGTATCACAACAAATAAACCTTTCAATACAGCAAAGGAAGGATCTCTCTATTATAATATTGGTGTTAATGGTAGTTCAGTAACATCGTGTTGTAAAGGCAGGTTAAAATCAGCCGGAAAAGATCCAGAAACAGGAGAAAAATTAACATGGATGTACTATGAAGATTACATAAAAAGCAAAGATATACATAAAGAAGTATGTTAAAAATAAATTATACATAACTAGTTAAAACGTTGAATTTATAGAAAAGGAGATTGATAACTTGAAATGTTCTTCAGAATCCTTTAGAAGTATCAGAGGTAAGTTTCAGAAAGCAACGAAAGAACAGAATTTTACATATGAAGATGTTTTAAAGGATATAGAGTTAATGGAAAATGGTGGAATGGATAAGAAGACTGCAAGACAATTTCTTGAAGAAATGAGAGTAAAAGAAAATAATCAATACAGATAAACTAAACAAACAAAAAACAGGAAGTATCGATACATAAGTGCTGCGCAGCCTCCGTTGATCTGGAGGAGAATAGGGAAATGGGTAGAAGAAAAACGCATGAGGAATTTGTACAGGAAGTATTTGAGTTAGTTGGAGAAGAGTACGAAATTTTAGGGACTTATATAAACGCTAAAACTAAAATAAAGATGATACACAGTAAGTGCGGATACGAATGGGAGACCGCAACTCCTTCTAATTTTACTAATAAAAATAATCCCAAACGATGTCCTAAATGTGCAGGAAACATACAGAAAACAACTGAATTATTCAAAAAAGAAGTGTTTAATTTAGTCGGAGATGAATACACTGTCTTAGGAGAATATATTAACGCCCATCATTTGTTTGATCAATTAAATCATTATACTTTTTTCTTAGTTCTTCATTGGTATAAGACATTTTATCAATCCCCTTACATGTAGTAGTAATCTTCAGCAATAAAAGCGCTAGAGTAGAACATTAATGGACTGTACAGCAGTCTTTTTTTTATTTCATTATTTGTTATTGGGGTAGCGTCAGGAAAATGCGGATTTACAACGCTAAGCATATTTTCGAGACGACTTCCCCATTTTTAACAACGTTAAGAAAATTTCAATGGTCTTAAAGAATCTAACGAGACAATTTTCTCTGAATTAAAATGGTATTCTCCTAGCAAATTAATATGTTCCCAACCTAAAGGTGACATATGGTGCAATAATTCTTCATTAAACCTACCAGACTGTTTTTGATATTCAACTGCTTTTGTTAGATGTAAGGTATTCCAGATACTAATGGCATTGATAATTATGTTTAAAGCACTGGCCCTTTGAAGTTGATGCTGTATTGTTCGTTCCCTAAGCTCTCCTTGTTTACCAAAGAAAATAGCTCTTGCCAGCCCATTCATGGCTTCTCCTTTGTTCAATCCTCTTTGTATTTTTCTTCTTAAAGATTCATCTGAAACGTAATTAAGAATAAAGATCGTTTTTTCTATTCGTCCCATTTCTCGTAAGGCTGTAGCTAGGCTGTTCTGTCTTGAATAAGAACCTAATTTCCCCATAATAAGTGATGCTGAGACTGTTCCTTCTCTTACTGAATGGCCTAATCGTAAAACATCCTCATAATTCTCTCCAATGACTTTTGTATTAATTTGTCCACGTAAAATTGTTTCTAGTTTTGGATACTCACTTGCTTTATCTATTGTAAATAATTTCGAGTCTGATAAATCTCTTATTCTTGGAGCAAATTTAAATCCTAATAGATGGGTTAATCCAAAAATTTGGTCTGTATAACCGGCTGTATCCGTGTAATGCTCTTCTATGTTTAGATCCGTCTCATGATGCAATAAACCATCCAATACATGAATCGCATCCCTTGAATTTGTATGAATAATCTTTGTGTAGTAAGAAGAGAACTGGTCACTCGTAAATCGATAGATGGTAGCTCCTTTTCCAGTTCCGTAATGTGGATTTGCATCTGCATGTAGTGACGAAACACCTAACTGCATTCTCATACCATCTGACGAAGATGTTGTACCATCGCCCCAATAGGAAGACAAATGTAATTTGTGATGAAAATTTACTAATACGGCTTGGGCTTTATTCATGGCATCTTCATACATGCGCCACTGAGAAACATTTGCTAATTGCTTATATGTAAGTCCGGGTGTTGCTTCAGCCATCTTGCTCAAACCAATATTCATTCCCATTCCTAAAAGAGCAGCCATAATAATAATCGTTTCTTCTTTATCAGGTTTTCTATTATTGGAAGCATGAGTAAATTGATCATGAAATCCTGTAATATAAGCAACATCCATGAGTAAATCGGTTAATTTTATTCTTGGTAGCATCTGATAAAGGCTTGCACTAAACTTTTTTGCCTCTTCTGGAACATCTTTTTCTAAGCGTGCGAGTGACAGCTTTCCTTTTTCAAGAGAAACCCCATCCAACTTGTTGGAATTGGAAGCTAACCACTTTAACCTTTCATTAAGGCTGCTGGTTCTCTCCTTTATATAATCCTCGAATGATAAACTAACTGATAATCTCGTATTCTCCCTCGTTTGATTCCATGTATCTTCCGAAAACAAATATTCCTCAAAATCTCTATATTGTCTGCTACCAATAATGGAAACATCTCCTGCCCGAACATGCTCCCGAAGTTCTGATAAAACAGCCATTTCATAGTAATGACGATTTATTGTTGTACCATCATCCTCGTATAAATGCTTTTTCCATCGTTTTGAAATAAAATCCACAGGTGAGTCATTAGGCACTTTTCGTTTTCCGGATTCGTTCATTCCTCGGATAATCTCAACAGCCTTTAAAAGTGGCTCATTTGCCTTTGTGGAATGAAATTTCAATACTCTTAATAGCGTTGGCGTATATTTTCTTAGTGAATAAAACCGTTTTTGCAGTAGGTCTAAATAATCATAGTCGGCAGGACGTGCAAGCTCCTGAGCTTCTTCGACTGAAGAGACAAAGGAATTCCATTCGATAACGGATTCTAAAACCTCAAAAACGTCTAATTTTTCCTGTTTTGCTTTGATCAAAGCTTGTCCGATGTTCGTATAGTGTATAACTTTCTCATTCAGCTTTTTACCGTTTTGTTTCTGAATTTCCTCTTGAGCCTTACGGCCTTTTGATAACAGACTGAGTATTTGTCTGTCATGAATTTCAAAAGCTTTATCCGTTAACTCCTGAGTAAGATTTAATAAATAGACGGTTAATATTGAATAGCGTTTATTTTCCTGAAAGTCACGGAATGCATAAGGCTCATATCTTGAACCTAAACGAGATAGCTGTAACAGGCGATTGCGATGCAAATGACTAATTTTTACCGTCCCCAATTCTATTTCCCGTATGTATTCCAGCCGTTCTATTACTTTTAGAAATGTTTCGGGTGAAGGAAGACCCGGTGGTTCCTTTAACCAACCCAATATTGTTTTATTGGATTCGGATGGAAGCTGCGAAGTTATGATCTCTTCAAGTTTTTCTTTTTGCTCATTTGTTAGAGACTGACTAACCGTATTAAATAGCTTCTTTTCAGCCATTGCTCTTGCCTCCCACACCATTCTTTCAAGTGTAGTGATAGCTGGTAGTATGATTTTGTTTTTTCTTAGAAAATCTATGCATTCATGCAGTAGATGAATGGCATCACCATTTTCCAAAGCTAATTGATGAAGGTGCTTAAATGTCATTCGATATTCTCTCAGGGTAAAAGTTACAAAGTCGTATTCACTTCGAATTTCTTTCAAATGATCCCAAAGTGTATTTTCCCTTTGAGGATAATGACTAAGCGAGGATGGACTGGCACCGATCTGTTTCGATATATATTGTAAGACTGAATCTGGGATGCTTTTGATATGAGTGTATGGCCAACCGGGATACCGAAGAACAGCTAATTGAACGGCAAATCCTAAACGGTTTTCTTCCCTCCTTCGCTTGTTAACTATTTCTAAATCCCGTTTGGAAAAAGTGAAGTAGGTCCCCAGTATCCATTCATCTTCAGGGATTTGCATAAAAGCCTGTCTCTGTTCCGGTGTAAGCAATTCTCTACCTCTCGCAATTTTCATTCAGTATCATCCCATTTCTGTATTTTCAATTTATTAGTTCAATTATATATCAATAGAGTGTACTCTATTGATACAAGTATAGTAGACTGATAAAATCATAGTTAAGAGTGTCTCATAAGACTTGTCTCAAAAACGAGGTGAAATTTTGCAGAAAATCGGTTATATACGCGTCAGTTCGACTAGCCAAAATCCTTCAAGACAATTTCGGCAATTGAACGAAATTGGAATGGATATTATTTATGAAGAAAAAATTTCAGGAGCCACAAAGGATCGTGAACAACTTCAAAAAATGTTAGAGGATTTACAGGAAGGTGACATTATTTATGTTACAGATTTAACTCGGATCACTCGAAGTACGCAAGATTTATTTGAATTGATTGATTTAATACGAAATAAAAAGGCAAGCTTAAAATCACTTAAGGATACATGGCTAGATTTATCAGAAGATAATCCATATAGCCAATTCTTAATTACGGTAATGGCTGGTGTTAACCAATTAGAGCGAGACCTTATTCGTATGCGTCAGCGTGAAGGAATTGAGCTCGCAAAGAAAGAAGGGAAGTTTAAAGGACGGTTAAAGAAATATCATAAAAATCACGCAGGAATGAATTATGCAGTAAAGCTATATAAAGAAGGAAATATGACTGTAAATCAAATTTGTGAAATTACAAATGTATCTAGGGCTTCATTATATAGAAAGCTGTCAGAAGCGAACAATTAGTCACGCCTTATTTCATATAAGGCCCCGATTGTGGAGTATCTCTAATTACGTAGTAGACTAAATACTGCGCAACAAACAACTTCCTTCGTGAAAGAATGTACTTAGTAAAGAAGTAGGTTAAATAGGTGGTGGGTCAGCAAACGTGCCATTGGTATGGAGTAACTTATGGAATCTTTTAACCCTGTAAAATCCAAATAGAGAAAACCATATTGAAACCAAAAGTCGGTTTCTTATTTCTATCTTATTTTTGAGAGTTCGACATACACTTGATTATTTAACAAGCATAGTTATGTTATTCTTGACCGTGTACCATAGTACACGGTTTATTATATTTCTGAGAGGTGAAATTTAATGAGTTATCGCATTAGTGCATTTGCTGATAAATGTGGGGTAAATAAAGAGACAATTAGATATTACGAAAGAAAGAACTTATTACAAGATCCTTTAAAAACAAATGCTGGTTATCGGATATATTCAGATGATGATGTGAAGCGTGTAGGGTTTATTAAACGTATACAAGAGCTTGGCTTTACTTTAAGTGAGATTTATAAATTACTTGGTGTTGTTGATAAGGATGAAGTTCGCTGTGAAGATATGTTTGAATTTGTATCTAAAAAAGAGGAAGAAGTTCAAAAACAAATAGAGGACTTAAAACGGATTGATCTTATGTTGAAAGATTTAAAAAGGCGATGTCCAGATGAAAAACAATTACATGCCTGCCCAATCATTGAAACATTGATTGAGGACTAATGAAAGGAATTTAGAAATGAAACATAAAAAGACCTTTATTGCAGGGCTTATAGGTACATTTTTGGTTTTGTTATGTTGTGCTACACCTATTTTAGTTATTTTATTAGGTACGCTTGGATTAGGCGCAATAACAGGCTATTTAGATTTTGTTCTGATTCCTGTTTTAGCTGTTTTTCTTGGTTTAACTTTTTATGCTTATTCTAAATATGAAAAATCACATAAAAAAAGGAGATGTAAAAAATGAAAGAAAGAGTTGTTGCAATTGCTTCGATGTTTTCAGCTTTTTTAGCAAGTCTTTGTTGAATTGGCTTAGCGATCTTAATACCACTTGGTCTAAGTGGTTTAGCTGGAACACTTGCCGTTACGTTTGCGCCATATCGAATTTGGTTTATTGTTATCACGGTTATTATGCTTTCTTTTGCTCATTTACTTGTATGGAAACAAAAAAATAGTTCAAAGAAAACGAAGAAGTTGGTATGGGTTAGTACAATCGTTTCTGGGGTAATGCTTATCTATACATTGTTCAGTCAGGGGATATAAGGCATGATGAAATATTTAATATATCTATTCATTGTATTTGGATTGGTTGTTGTCCTTTCTGGGTGTGGTCAAAAAGCAGTTGAAGAAGGTTCAAAAACAAGAGAGGTTCCATCGGAAAACTTAGAATCTGTTTCGTTTAAAATAGATGGTTTTACTTGAGTATCTTGCGCTTTTACGGTGAGTTCCGCCGTTTCTAATTTAGAGGGTATTCAAGATATAGAAGTTGAAGGATCAGGAGAAGCCCAACTTACATTTGATAAATCGAAAACTAGCTTAGAAGAAATTGAAGAAATAATTACTGATTTAGGGTATGAAATAAGGAAATAGGAAAATTTAAGATAAAACAGGAGGTTGAAGTAATGAATAAATTTAAGATAAATATTCAAGGAATGACTTGTACGGGTTGTGAAGAGCATGTGGCAGTAGCACTTGAAAATATAGGTGCTAGAAATATTGAAGCTAGTTTTCGTTGTGGTGAAGCAGTATTTGAATTACCCAATGATATTGGGGTTGAAAGTGCAAAAAAGGCAATTGATGAAGCAAAATATCAACCTGGAGAAATAGAAGAAGTACAATCTGAAGAAAAAGTGGTTTTAGGTGATGAGGGAGATTATGACTTACTTATCATTGGTTCTGGTGAAACTGCTTTTTCGGCTGCGATTAAATCCGTTGAATACGGGGCAAAAGTAGCCATGATTGAGCGTGGAACCGTTGGGGGAACATGTGTAAATATTGGTTGTGTGCCATCAAAAACACTTCTTAGAGCTGGGGAAATCAATCATTTAGCAAAAGTTAATCCATTTATAGGTTTACAGGCATCTGCTGGAAAAGTGGAATTAGCTCCTTTAGTAAAGCAAAAAGATGAGTTAGTAAGCGAACTTCGGAATCAAAAATATGTCAATTTAATTGATGAATATGGCTTTGAGTTAATTGAAGGTGAAGCAATATTTGTTGATGAAAATACAGTTAAAGTTAACGGGAAGAAACTTTCTGCAAAGCGTTTCTTAATTGCAACGGGCGCTTCTCCTTCCTTACCGCCGATTTCAGGACTTGAAAAAGTGGATTATTTAACAAGTACAACACTACTTGAATTAAAAAAGGTGCCAAAACGATTAACGGTTATTGGTTCAGGATATATCGGAATGGAACTTGGGCAATTGTTTCATAATTTAGGTTCAGAAGTCACGCTTATGCAAAGAAGTGAGCGACTTTTAAAAGAATATGATCCAGAAATTTCAGAAGCCGTAGAAAAAGCGTTAATTGAACAAGGTATTAACCTTGTAAAAGGGGCAACTTTTGAGCGTGTAGAACAAGAGGGGCAAATCAAAAAGGTTCATGTAACAGTAGATGGTAAGAAAAAAGTGGTGGAATCAGAGCAGTTACTTGTTGCAACAGGAAGAAAACCAAATACAGATTCTTTGAATTTAAGTGCCGCAGGGGTTGAAGTTGGAAAACGAAAAGAAATCCTGATAAATGACTACGCTAGGACAAGTAATGAAAAGATTTATGCAGCAGGCGATGTAACATTAGGACCTCAATTCGTTTATGTAGCAGCATATGAAGGTGGAATTGTTGCCGATAATGCGATTGGCGGATTAAATAAAAAATTAGATTTATCCGTTGTTCCTGGCGTAACTTTTACCAATCCATCGATTGCAACGGTTGGGTTGACAGAAGCACAAGCAAGAGAAAAAGGCTATGAAGTAAAAACATCTGTATTGCCTTTAGATGCCGTTCCAAGAGCGATAGTAAACCGTGAAACAACAGGTGTGTTTAAACTTGTTGCGGATTCGAAAACATTAAAAGTGCTTGGGGTTCATATTGTATCTGAAAATGCAGGCGATGTGATTTATGCAGCGACTTTAGCCGTTAGGTTTAGCTTAACCGTAGAGGATTTAAAAGAAAGCCTTGCACCATATTTAACAATGGCAGAAGGATTAAAATTAGCTGCTCTTACCTTTGATAAAGATGTATCGAAATTATCTTGTTGTGCAGGATGATAAAAGAGGTTCCCATTAGGGACCCTTTTTTATTATGAATAAAAAGAAGATGATAAGGTTTTTGGTATGATATGGTTGATGAAAACGACGATATTTGTGGAGCAGGATTATTAAATAAAAAATCATAAAATTACCATTGACCCTGTACTATGGTACGTGGTTCATACTAATAACAGAGGAGGGAAAAGAAATGGAAGGATTGACAATAAGCCAACTAGCAAAAGTTTGTGAGGTCAATATTGAAACCATTCGCTATTATGAAAGGCGTGGTTTAATTCCTAAACCTCCTCGAAACAATTCGGGATATAGAAAATTTCCTGAAGGTTTTGTAAAGGACATTCAGTTTATTAAAAGGACACAGGATTTAGGATTTACATTAGAAGAAATAAAAAATCTGTTAACTGCTTCAAATAATGAAGATTTTCGTTCAGAAGAAGTACATGATTTTGCCACAAGCAAAATCAAAGAAATTGAAGAAAGAATCGAAAATATGCACCAAATGAAAGCATTACTGGAAGATTTAGCAGAAAAGTGTCCTGGTTCTGGGGTTTCCAAAAACGATTGTCCTATTATCAAAAATTTTAAAGGAGTGAATGAAAATGGCTAAACGATTAGTAGAAGTATTTACATCAGGTTGCTATCTTTGTGATGACGTTGTAAAACAAGTGAAAGACCTTGCCTGTGATAATTGTGAGGTTGTCGTTTACGATTTAAATGAAGGTTGCGATACGAACGAATGTGAAGCAAAAGCAAAGGAATACGGCGTTAAATCAGTCCCAGCAGTTGCAATTAACGGCGAATTAGTAGATTGTTGCAAAAATAATGGAATCGATATTGAATCAATAAAAGCGGCAGGATTAGGTCAAGGATAATAGGATAATGTATTTAACAGGGCAAAATTGCCCTGTTATTATTTTGATGTTCTTTAATAAAGCTTCCTTAGATGAAGAAGAACAACTAACAAAACCAAGTCATTTACTGCACAGTACAACGATACTGTTCAACAAAAAAATTATTTTCAACAATCAGGCGTTTTAATTGAGAAATGAAAAAAGCCTAATCTCTTCACAGTTAATTGAGAAATCAGGCTTTTTGATATTGAAATTTCCTTAACGTTGTAAATCCGCATTTTCCTGACGCTACCCCTTATTGGGCAGGATAGTTTCAATTTAATGTTGAATCAATACAGAAAAAGGAGTTGATCAATTTGGTAGGCGTATTAAAAAAACTTTATCTTCAATTTATAGCTTTGTTTTCAGTATTACTTTTATGTTCTTCAGCTTTTGTTGATCCTCGAAGTTGGTGGAGTATTCGTGAAATAACAGAGATTAGTGCAGATGGTTTTTCATCACAATTTTCTTGGATAAAAATATCATGCTATGCCCTAGTTGTTGTAACTTTAGTTGGTATTCTAAACGTACCTTTGGTAAAAAGAGCGTTAAAAACTATAATGAAACTTGGAGTGATAAAACTTCAATTGCTTTTAAATAATGTTAGAACTTTATTGAATTAATGAATTGAGAATGTGTTACTTATTTTTGTAAGTTCCAAATTGAATGCTTTCTTTCTTCGACAATAAAAAGCGAGATTGTGAAACAACGTAGGTAGAAAATGATCAAACTTTTTTATAAAAACCAAACTTAAATCTGCTGGAGAAGAATCCATTTTGATCAATCTTCAAAATGGATTCTTTTTATTTATCGTAAAATATGGGTTTGTAATGTATTTTTGATCAAACTTTATTTCAAAGCTACAGAAGGTATTGGTTAAATTAAAATTGAAAACAGTATTTTGATTAACTAGATTATTTGTTGAAATGATTAATCTTAATCAAAAGCTGATATTAGGAAAAAGTTTTTCTTTATAATATGGGAATATTGACGTATAATTTAATGTAAATTGATAGAATCGTTAGGCGGAAGACGCATTTATCTCTTGGTATCAAGACTAAGAGATAGGTGCGTCTTTTTTTTTGCTTAAGAAAGGAAGAGAAGATGGAATTTTTATCTGTTTATCCAAATTTAATTGAAATATTACTCCCACCTCATAAAGGAGAGTGTGTCCTTTTATTTAGAAAGCAACTTGGTTTAACTCAATCAGAATTAGCGGAAAGAGTAAATTTATCTAGAAGTGCGATTTCCAAAATGGAATCTGGAACGTCAGGTGTTAACGAAAAAGTATGGGAATACGTTACCAGGAATGTCTTTCAATCATTGCATAGTAATGAAAAGATCTCGTACATCGAATTTAGAGAAGTGTTAGAAAAAGTCTTTTTCTATAGTCAGAAAAAAGGTGTGAGTTAAAAGATGGATGTTATTATTGGCACTGGTAATGAACATTTAGATGCCATGATACAGGAGGATATAAAGAAATCTGGTATAGGCCATGTTGTTGCTATCGTTCCTACTCGAAGATCACTTGTGAAAAAAATAAATGAAGTATCTCCAGAGATGATTATTATAGGTGATGATTTATTAGGTGAAAGTAATAATCGTGGTGAGTCAGATGTTGAATGGGAAAATATTATAGAGGATATTAGGCGTTTTAGTTATAATTTGAGGATCGTTTTCTTCTGTGATCGTTCTGAAGATGATTTATTTTTAGCAAAGTTAACCACTTTTAACATTACTGACATCTTTAACGAAGGTACATTTCCAAAAGATTATATCCAGCAGTTAGATCAGGAACCAAATTTCAAAAATATAATCCGCTTCAGGAATCAAGTTGAAAAAGCCACAGAAGATATGAAAAAAAGAAAGTAGAAGAAGAGATAAAGGCTGCTGAAGAGATTATTGTTTCCGGTGTACGTCCACAAGAAGGAAGAGTTATTGAAAAGATTGTGCCGGTATATCAACAATTAATTGTACAACCTAAATTAATAGTGTTTGCTAGTGCATTTGAGGGGGCAGGATCATCCTCTATGGCTAAATTATTTGCAGAGCACCTTGCAACATTAAATCTTCATATAGGTCTTGTAGAAAGCCCATATGCAGATCCATATTGGTATGAGGCAATAGATGGAGAGGTTAGGGTGAAAGAAGATTGGAAGAGTTGGTTTTCAAGTATAGATAAAGACCAAGTTATTCGTAAGGGCAGTGATATAGAAGTTGAGAATGTTACGTATATCATAAAGGGGCCTAGTGACTTATTACAAAAGTGGTCTTTATTAAAAACAGCTTACCTCATTGGATATGCACGTCAAATTCCTATAATCGTTTATGATATGTCTCATAATTTAACACATGAGCATGAAAGGATTATTTTAAAGCAAGCAGACCATGTATTCATTACTTCAACTTTTGATCCAGTACGAGTAAATAGAAGCGTTGATGAGTATAGCGAGTTTAGAAAACACATACCCCCTGAAAAGATTTCAATGATTTTAAACTACTCAACAAAAGAACTTCGTACAAAGTATGAAGATAAACTAAGGGATTCATTTTCAATTACTGGAGATGTCTATCATATACCATATGTTCATGAAATGACGACAGCATTAATAAAAGGATGTTCCACATGGGAGCATATACCCGAAGATGATGAGTTTAAAAAAGAACTAAAAAGCACGATGGCAATTCTTACAGAAAAAGTAGTAGGGAAAGAACTGCTTAGTAAATTATTACCAGAATCAAAGAGGAAGCGTTGGTCTTTTTTTAGTAAGAAATAGAGTGAAAATATATTAGGAGGAAATATGCAAAAAAAGAACTTATAAACATTGGTCTATAGGAGAACAAGAGCAACTTATTGAATTAATACAATATAGATTAAAGTATCACGAGATTGAATGGAGAAAGTTCAGTTTATTAGCTATTATCACACTTTATCTTCTTTATATATCTTTTTCATTTACCGCAATTGATTGAAATTTTGGTGGTATTGAAAGAGGTTTAAATAATTAATATTTTCTAAGCCGTAGTAAAATCCTAAATAAGAATAAAAAATCAATATCTCTCATTATGTGAACAAAGAACCTCAAAAATATTTAAGAAATACCCTAAAAAGGTTAATCTATCAATATTGTATAAAATAATGCATAATCTATAAAAGTAACAAAGAGCCAACCCGTTGATATCATTGAGTTTGGCTCTTTTACTCGCTTCGTATTGTTGATGTTATGGTAACTAAAGATGTATATGATATACTCTTAGCTTTAATTTTCAACCAAATTGATTTTATCTTTATATTTTGCTTTTGCTTCCTTAATTAGTTTTTTAACACTTTTATCATCACCATTAAATTCTAATTCATCTGTTTCTAATGGAGCCTTACCATATACAGCACCTACAGGGATAAATGTTCCAGGATCAGAGCTACTTTCATCCATAAATAATATATAATGTTTACCTTTTTCCATAAGTTCATATCCATCTAAAGAATAATTAACCTTTTTTTGCCATCACCAATAGTATCACTAGCAGCATTTTCTAATACAGAAATCACATCATTTTTAATAACTTCTTGACCAGAAGTATTTTTAATAACCTTCTTAACTTGAAAATTTGATATTGTATAGCCACCCATAATACCTTCATATCCATCTTCACCTACTACACCATCTTCTAGTATGGTAGGTTCCTCTTTATTTAATTTCTTCCCTATAACAATTAAAGTGGATTTATGCTCCATAGCTTCAACACTTTCAAACCCTTCATGTTTTCCGTGACCATAAAAAGACTGTTCAGTAACAGGTTCGTTATCTTTGTAAATATAAATACCACCAAAAAAGATTAGTGAAACTAAAATCGTTTTAATTAGAATCCCTTTGTATTTCATTTGAAAATTTCCCCTCCTTAATATCTCGCTCGAATGCCAGACCAATCATCTGATACAGGATAAATACTATCTAGCCATTCTGGCCCCGATACCATAATTGAAGGAACATCATCTTCATGAGCTAATCCCAATGAATGTCCAACCTCATGTGCTGTCGTTTCTTTTTCTCGATCATCAGATAAAGGACCAAAATCACCCCAGAAAGTTATGTTTGAATAATCACTAGTACTACAACGACATTCACTGACTTCTGTAGCATAGTCATTTGTATCAGTTGATGAATATTCGAACCTTATCGTAGCTTGTGATTTTGTGTATTTTTGACCATAAATCACAATCTCAGGTGCTGGATCCCAAGCAAAAACTCCATGTCTAGCATCGGTATTCCATGATCCCACCGAAGAACCAATATAATAAGTTATTCCTTTAGGGTTAGGCACTTTATTTCCTAAAAATCCATATGCTTGTGCAGATATTGTAGTAAGTAAACACACAATAACCAATAAACTTGAGAAAACAAATTTCTTTTTCATAATATCCTCCTATTCTTAAATATCTAGTTAACTAATTTCTACAAAAAATGTAAAATTCCTCCTTTTCTTCAAAATATTCAATCTATTAAGTTATTTGCCTTTATGGCATAACCAAAAATCAATAAAATTAATGCTGCAAAACAAAGAGCGAATTACTGTGTGTAACATAGAGAGTGAGAAGGGACAAGTTCTAAAAAGTCGGTTAAACCATTGGTATATATGGTTTTTTTGGTTACACCTAAGTTTTATGAATAAAACCACCATACAAACTGGTTTTGGTTGCCTTAATGGCAACCTTTTAGTCTTTAAGACATTAACGAAAAATTATAAAATACAAGGTTGCAAAACCAAAGGGCGAATTGCTATTAAATAATAGTGATAATAGAGAGGGTTTTTAAAAAGTGACTTGAAGAGTTGATATGACTAGGTTTGTTAAGGTTTTTAGGGTGTCACCTTTTTAAATAAATACAAATAAAAAAAGACCGTATCATTTTACAGATACGATCTAAAATCTTTATTAAAAAAACTTTGCAGGTAAACTTACCTTTTTACCATTTTGATCTTTAAGATTTTTTAAAGATTGTTGAATTAATCTCATAGTAAGTTAGTATTACATGTATAAAGTAGGTTATGAAGAAGATATACTTACACTTTGAACAAAAATAGTTAAAGGTAAGTGTTGGCTTTTAGTAGTTAAATAACTTATTTGATCTAATAAAAAAAAGTAGTATAATAACCATATATTTATTTCTTATTGCTCAGATAGAGCCTTGCATTGAAGTTTTAAGCCCTATGGGTAGTATTTTCTCTTAGAGGAAGTCTGCCCATAGGGCTTTTTTGCGTTGTCATAAGGAATAAATCTTAGTTTAGTGGGGCGCTCACCTATTAAATTTTATTACACATTTTAGGAGGGATTTAAGTGAGCATAAAAATTAATCATTTAAAGGGTTTTTTACAAGTATTAGAAAGGGCAAAAGCTGTTGCGTCTGATAAGAATGACGACATCAAATCTGGTGTATTAATTCAAGCTAAGGGAACATCTTTATCTATTAGGGGAATGGACGAAAATATTAGTTTAGAGATTCAATCAAATGAACTAACAGAAGCAACCAAAGAAACATCTTTTTTGGTTCCGGCCTCGTTTTTTCAAGAATTGATGAAGAATTTACCTAAAGGAGATGTGAAATTAGTCAAAAAGGAATCGAAAAATGAAGTAAACATAGTAGTGGGGAAATCTCAGTTTAACATTGCAACTATGAATGGTGAAGATTACCCTGTAGTCGATGTGCTTCAAGAGGGTAATTCCTTTAAAATTGACGGTACTCTTTTTTCAGAAGGTCTCTCAGCTGTTAAACACGCAACATCAGAAAATGAAACAAGACCAATCCTAACAGGGGTACATATTGTTTCAAATGGTCAGTATTTAACTCTAATTGCAACAGATAGTCATAGGTTAGCTGCTAAAGCAGTTCCTTTACTTCAGGAAGCTACAGAATTGAAAAATACCGTCTTACCTAAAAAGTCGATTGATGAACTTATTCAAATTCTATCAAATGTCAAAGAATGCGAAATGATCATTCACGAAAATAGGATGACCATAAAGACAGATAATCTTACTTTTACCACAAGGCTTTTGGAGGGGAGCTATCCAGACATTACTAAGCTAATTCCTAATGATTTTGAATGCCAGTCTAAGGTTAATAGGGAAGAGCTTATAAGAGCTTGTGATAGAGCAAAAATTTCCTTGAAGCCAGATAAAAAGAAAGTGGCGAAATTTCACTTTAAAAACTCTGAATTACCTGCATTAGATCTTATCTTTACAACTAGTATCTCTTCAGGAAAAGAGGAATTATTTTTAGCTGATTTAGAGGGAGAAATTACAATAAATCTTGATGTAGTTTACCTTAAGGATTCATTACAAAGTCTTACTACGAGGGATGTACTAATTCAGTTTGCTGGAGTAATGAAACCCGTACTCATTAAGCCTGTCAGTGAAGATGCTGCACAATTTGCGCTTGTGTTACCAGTCCGTTAGGAAGAATTTAATACACTTACAAATCATCACGAGACTGTCGTGATTTTTTTATTGCACATTTTAGGAGGATGAACAATGAAAAGCCCATATTTAACAAGAACTCAAGAGGTCATAGCAATGAGTAGGTTAAAACGAAAGGTTGAAACTTATAAGCGGATCTATTCAAGTAACTATGACGTAAAAGTTTCAATTAAAGATTTGAAGGCATTAGCAGTTCGTTAATAAGTGCTAATTACAAAAAAATAGAAGTCATAAGAGAACTATTACTAATATGTAGTAGTTCTCTCTTAAATAAGAGGAGGAAAATATAATGTCAGAAAAAATGGTAGCAAATTTAATTCCAACAGCAGCAAAAATTTTAGATTTAGGTGTTTTCAATAAAGTGGCCGTTAGGGATGTTGACATTAAAGAAGAATTTGGAGATACACATTCGGGTGATGCAGTAGAAGTTTTGACTTTTTACAGAACTGTTAGACGCACTAGTAAAAAGAATAGAAGGTCAATCACATATGCCTTGCATATCTTTTTAAAAGGTAATACTAACAAGGTAGAAGCTTCTGCCTTTGTTAGAACTTATCGATCTAAAGGGAATGTAACTATGGGGCATCGATGGTCTGCTGTTTTTCAAGGATATCGTGATATTGACATTTCTACAAATAGAGATCTATTTAAGCTAGTGTCACAGGAGAGTATTTCCTTTGATGGATTATCTGTTTTCATTTCAGAGGCTATAAAAAAATCTCAGGAGATATTTAAAATTACGCCTAAAAAAGACATCTATAAACAATTCCATGAGACAATTCAGTACTTAACTGATCTATATAATCATGAAAATGCTATTGTAGATTTGATGTCCGTTCATTTATCTAGCACAACATTATCTTTCTCAATCATCTGTGAGACTGGTTGGGGTAGTGATTATCATTCCAATGTCACAAAAGATGGTAAATTTGCAGTAATGACAATGGAAGTCGATCCAAGAGAAGTGGGGGATGAGGTATCTCCGACTTTCCAAGCGAAAGAAGAGATTAAATCTTCTGATTCAGGAAGTACCTATGAAGCCTTTAATAAACTATTTAAAGCATACGGAATACTAAATTTATAACTACGAAAAATGAAGGTCAAATAAAAACAATATAACGTAAAGGAGGGGACTGTTCCCTTGCTAAACATTTTAGCAGGGGGACACCCCTTTTTATGTTTAGCAGTGGGACAATTCGCATGAATGATATTTTTGAAGAGATTAAAGAACATATGAAAAAGGTTTATTTAATGGAAGATGTTCCGCTAGCATTAGCTTATTCAGGAGGTAAGGATTCAACCTTATTATTGCTACTGTTATGGGAAATGCTCTTGTCTTTACCTGTTTATCAAAGAAAAAAGAAGGTGCACTTAATAACTTCTGATACAGGCGTGGAAACACCTGATATGACTGAGTATCTCCATAATGCGATTGATAGCATACAAAGATCTGCTGATGAACAACGGATACCAGTTGAAACAACAATTGTAAAACCAAGTCTTAAACAGTCTTTTTGGTTCAAAGTACTTGGAAGAGGAACTCTTATTTCAACACCTAATACACGTCACCGTTGGTGTACAGCGTCTTTAAAAATCTACCCATCACAATATAAACTAAAAGAACTTTTATCACAAGCTCCAATTAGGATAGGAGACCAAGCGAAGCATCAACTTATTCTTATGCTTGGTACCAGAAATGAAGAAAGTGCTAGGAGAAGGGCTTCAATAGCCAAGTGGGAATTAAGTGAAGAATCTTATTTTAGTGGTCATAGTGATTTTGATGAAATCCTTTGCTATGGCCCTTTGAAATTTATTTCCTCTGATTTTCTCTGGTATAAACTTATGGATTATACTGTTTTTCCCTTTGGAGTAAAGTTAAGTGATCTAACACTACAATATGGTGAATCTATTATGGAGTGTGGTATGAAAACAAGTAGTGATCAAGGAAACGCTTGTGGTGCTGCTGGAAGCAGAGCAGGATGCTGGACTTGCGGAATGCTGAGTGGGAATGATCCGATGCTTGTTCGCCATATTGAAGAAGGGAAAACCAAATACCAGTATCTATTGGAATGGAAAAACCTTATGTTACGAATGCGGAATGATATCCGATTTCGAGAGGTATTACCTAGACAACTCTTTAAAAGAAATTAAAGGTTTTGAAGTTGGAAAGAGAATCATCGAATTATCTTAGTTTCTTTGAAGAAGGCGATTTAAGTCATAGACACAGGTATGAATCATTTAAACGTGTAAGTTATGAGGAATATCTTCCAGGTGCTATGACTGTTATGGGAAGACGAATTTTGTTGGAATACCTCCTATTTATCCAAGAGGAAACGGGCTATTCTTTAATTCAAGAGGATGAAATAGATGCTATATTAAACTGCTGGGTAGAAGTTGATGGGATTTCTGTTAAAAGGGATGAATTAAATCCTAGAGAATTTGATTATGATGGAGAATTAATTTTCCTTCCTAATAAAACGATTAACCAAAAATTAACGAAGAATCCTCACCCAGTTTTTTATATTACAGTAGAGTTAAATATGAGCGAAGATAAATTATTTGAATTTCTTAAAGAACGACAACAAGCTACTGGGAAATCGTACTTTTTCTTCCCATCTTCTCTTGATTTTAAGAAAAGACAAGCTGTTTGGAATAGAGCTAGCTTTGTAGTTTGTAATAGAGGGATTGAGAATGATTTACAAGCCGCTGAAGAGGTATATAAATGGCTTGGCTGGTCTTATGGTTCATTTACAGATAGGACACATAAGGCTGCTATAAACCATCTTATGCTTAGTGCTATAGGTGAAGCGTTAGGGAAGCAAGAGCAAAGTTACGGGTTTATATCTGGCGAAGCTTTACCAGAACACCAAGAAGGAGTATTTTCTCTTGTTAACTTAGAGTGATTTACATTTAAAGAAAAATTTGGTATTACTTATTGGAGGTGTTGTGATAGATGTCGGAGAAACTTAATTATCATGGATTTTTACATAACCTTGCCCCTAAAATGGACAAGGTTCTAGATATATTTCGTACTGAATCAACAAAAGATGATATAAAGTCTAATTGGTTCGGAGATTTGGTACTATTAATCATAAAGGATTTAAAAAAATTTTATAAGCCAGTTACAACGGTTGGTAAGATGAAAATAGCAAACTTAACTGGACTTCCAATAATAGGTGGAGCTGTTGCCAGTGTTATTACATGGTTTGCGGAATTGCATTGGGCGTTGATAGCTGGAATAACACTTCTAGTCTTTGTGGCCATCTTTCTTTGCCTAATTCCTTTTTATAAGGATAAAATGCTTAATATCTACCATCCTTATTTTAATTTACAGGCTTATAAGAAATATAGACCAATTGAATATGAATTGTTAAATCATACTGTGTATGATAAACACTTTTCATATAGCGGATTGGCAGCCTATGTTACTGGTGTTCTAACAAAACAAGACGAAGATTCTAAGATTGTTCAAGCTATTACTACACAATATAATAAACAAGAGGAAAATCTAAAAAATGAAATACTAGAATTGCGAAACAGAGAACAGTCAGCAATGGATGAGTACCGTGACACAATTAAAGAGCTTGATTTAGAAATAGAAGTCTATGAGTCAACGGTTAGTTATTTGGTTCATTTAATAGATCATATTCAAAAGATTTTACTTAGAATATCGTCTGATGATTTTGATTATCCAGATTTAGCGATCATATCTGACTTTACACTTTATGAATACCAAGAAGGAATGAAGCTAAAAAAGATAGCTGATGTAGGAACAACAGCGGAATTTCCGAAATATATTGATTTGGAAAGAGAAATGCACCATCCAAAAATACAGTCTATTATAGATGTTTTTAACAGTACTACATCGGACATGTATCATAATCAACCAGAAGATGGTTATGAAGTTGTTTCATACAAGATGAAAATGGGAAAAGAAAGAAATAATACTATTTGGATAATTTCTTTACAGATTAACAAGTCAGTTAATGAAAGAGGTCTTCTATTATCTGTTTCAAATGATATAGTAGATAAAAGAGTTATTTACAAGATTCTTCTTGGTTTAAGTCGTATTCTATATGATAAAATTGAGAGAGAAGAGAAGAAAGAAATTTGGATCTAATGTCACTTCAAAAATCTAGTACGGAAAAATTAGGTGCTCGTTCTCAAGTGGTTCCAATAAGGTCCCAAGCGGAAATAATTGCAGAACGTAGAAGAGCAAGAAGAGCAAGAATTAATCTAGCAGATTCAAGAGCGCGAAGTATTCTGAATGGTACTGCAGATATTCCTGCAAGTATTACAATAAGAGATCCGAAAAATGAATTTGATTTATATAGAGAAGATATAAATAAAGCTATTTCAGAAATAGCTGCTATAAAAGAATAATAAAAACCCCTTAATAGATGATCTATTAAGGGGCTTTTTTGTATTTATTAACTAGATATGTATAAATGCTAGATTCTCCTGGACATACTTGCTACTAAAGAAGAACAAAGGGAGAGGTTGGCTTGAGCGATAAAAAAGTAATTAATATGAATTCAAAATCTAGACCGTTAAAAGGTAAGAATCAGGATGAGTTGATAGCCGAAAGAAGAAAAAAAGGAAAGAAAAATTAGCACCTTTACTTAAGAAAAGGTAAAAAACGGAATAATAATATATGTTAAAATAAATCCCTGTATACTTAGAAAAGTCATGTGAATGGGGAAGATATTTCATGGAAGAAACAAAAGAATTAGGTAACCAAAAAGCAGTAGAGTACGATCTAAGTATTGTTTATGATTACCGAACACATCCCGATAAGATCAGTGGTCGTTGCGATCATTGTAATCATGCGTTATTCGACAGTTCAGTCAAAAAATATGAATATATAAGAAAATGCAGAAACTGTGGGATGATGAAAAGTATTTAATTGGTATCTTTAATGTGAGGTCTTAGTTTATAATAATGTAAATCCTACTCTAGTAGCTATTAATATTCATAAAATATATTGCCTTCAATTAAAAGTTAGAAGGAATTAGGAATAGATAGCGATAGATCTATTTGAATAACGAAAGCTATATTGTTTAATTAATATAAATAAAAAAGCCTCATCAGCTTCAAAGAAGCTGGTGGGCTTTATATATAGGTCAACGAAAACAATAGAAAAGAACCAAACTCTCGATATATGAGTTTGGTTCTATTACTATCTGTTTTAAAACAGACAAACTTAGGTGGATTTGAAATCGATTTGCAATTAATAATAAAAAGCTCAAGTTCTACCTGTGAATCTGTACTGAGTCTTACTTATGGACAAAGAATATTTAGTTCTGGATTTGGATACTTTTAGCTTCAATTTGTGGAGGATCTGAGTCTTTAATGACTTTTTGAGGGCCAAGCCAAACTTTTACTTCTTGTCCCATTTTTACTTTTGTTTCCCCTTCATAAATTACTTTATGATATAAGAATTTAGTATCTTCGAATAATTCTACTTTTGGGATATCTTTTATTTCATCAAATTCATTTTTAGTTATGTCAGATACCATAATGAACCCCATCTTATTCTCTTCTAAAATATACCCTTTTAAATCATATGGATCGCTATTCGCAGTAGATTTACCACATGCTACTAAAACAGTTAAGATGACAGAAATTAAAATCAATTTAATAAATTTCAATATTTTAACCACCTTTCCGAAAGAGTGTCTTAGTTTGATTATACTTCAATATACTATGAGTATATTACATAATTTATTATAAATTATAAATATTGCAATTAATGTAATATAATGGTAAATTAATTGTTGTAAAATTCTAATAATAGGGGTGTTGAATTGAGGGAATTATTGAAAAATCTGCTAACTACCATTTCTGTGTGTTTTTTTCTATTTTACTTATTCAAAATACGACTGTCTTAGCTGAAGGGAAATCAAGTAAAAATACTTCAGAAACACTTATAGAAGAGGAGGACAGTTTTGATGAAGTAAGTTATGGGATAAAGTTTAGAAAAGAAGCAGGACTAGATTCTTCAAAGGAAAAAGTAGAGAAATTAATAAGAGAGCATAAAATTAATAAGGATTTGTATGTTGAAGATTTTGGAACTGTTTTAGAAAAAAGTGAGCATGATAAGTTAATTAAACGTATAGAAAAATTAGATAAACTTTTACCAAAGGTCGAAGCTGAATTCAAGAGCAAACAAAAAAGTCGTTATGGTGGATTATACGTAAATCATCAAGAAGATGGAGCAGTATATATTGGTTTGAAAAATGGGAGTTCTACTGAATTGAATAACACAAAAAAATTATTAAAGTATGAAAATATTAAATTTTTTAATGTTAACTATTCAGAAGAAGACCTAATGACTGCAAAGGATACTTTACATAGTGTAAAAGAAAAATTAACTAAAAATGGAGTTGAAATTACGTCAGTAATTCCAAACATACCATTAAATAGATTGGATATAAGTGTCGAACAGTTAAATAGTGAAACTGCCTCTATTATTCAGAAATTTATAGGTAATATTCCTATAGACTTAACAGATAATTTTAGCCAAGTAGTGGAAGCAGATAGATATAGTGGTAATGAAGTTATTCAAGGTGGTCTAGAAATCAGGAATATAGATACGGGGGACGGTTGTACTTCTGCTTTTACTGCGTATAGAAATACATCAGCAGGTACATTATATTATACCCTTACTGCAGGGCACTGTGCGACAGGGTTGTACCAAGAGTTTCGACATGGAACATTAAAGTTTGGATCTGTAGCAAATCATTATAACAGTAGCTTTTTAGACGCGGCTGCCATAACGTTAGCGCCAAACAGGAAAACACATTACATTTTTGGAGAATACTCAAATAGTTATGAAATCACTGGATTGAAGACATCATACTATGTTGGGGATTTTGCATGTATGGTTGGGAAAACAACTGCTAAAACAGTATGTGGTAGCATTGGTGCAACCAGTGCGGATTTAGATACCGTAAGAGATGTTGTTTCAGTAAACTATTACTCGCAAGGTGGTGATAGCGGAGGCCCGGTATATAATTACGGAAAAGCTATGGGAATTCATAATGGTAGATATATCACAGGTGGATACACTCTAAGGTATTTTGCTAAAATTGGTAAAATCCTAGATGCTTTTTACATGGATGGAATTGTTGTGAAATAATACCTTTATTAAATGTAGTCACTTGGGATAAAAGGTTTAAATAGGAAATCATATATAAACTATTAAGATCTAGGAGTAATCCCTCAAACGAAATAGAAGAATAAATATCGCAACATTATAATTGTATTCGTGATAATACTAGATTATAATTTAGTTATTAGTTATTTTTCTTGCTCAATTGAGCCTTTTACTGAAGTTATAAGCCCTATAGGGTGGAATAAACACACCACAAGTGTGTCTTTCCTCTCTATAGGCTTTTTTGTGTTTTATATCAAATTAGCGCATGGAGGGGAACGGAAGTGGCATTTATTACAGAAGAAACTATCGAAAAGGCTAGAAATATAGATTTACTTTTTTTGGCTCAACAACTTGGTGAGTCTCTACATCGTTCGGGACAAAGCTTTTTTACTTATCGTAATGGTGGTGAAAATACTCCGTCCCTTTCCATTAATCCTACTAAACACGTTTGGAAGGACTTTGGTGGAACTGCTGGTGGAAAGGATGCAATTAGTTTTTATTGCTACCGCAAATATAATGACCCTTATTTAAAAGGTAAGGATTTTGTACAAGCGGTTGAAGAAATTTGTGAGCTATGCGGTATTCCTATTGAATATCAAGATGGCGGCAGTCGTACATTTGATGATGTTGTTTATAAACCTAGGATTGAGATTCAAAAAGAATCACCTAAAGCAACTCCTGGGTATTTACATGAAGTCTACTCTAAATGGATCAAGCAATTTGATCTCAAAAAGCCACATCTTTTTCACTTGAAAGAAGTGAGAAAAATAGGTCCACAGGTAGCGAAAATTAGAATGTATCGTTCTTATTCAGATGATATGAAAGAAAGATATGGTATTACTAAACAGCTTGCTGCTAAAGGAGTTAAGCTAGATGGAGTTCCGGGATTTGCAGTTAAAGAAGGGAAATATGGACCTTATTGGACGTCTGTTGGTAGAGCTGGTTTGTTAATTCCATTTCGTAGCATCAATAACGAAATTCAAGGATTTCAAATCATGTTTGATGAAAAGCCTGCTAATGGTCAAAAGTACGGTTGGTTCTCTTCACCTATTAATCCTGATAAAGGAACAATACAAGGTGCTGAAATAGGAAATCCAGTGCTACCTTATCATGCAGCTGTTCCCGCTCAAGTTCTATTAAATTGGATCTTGTATAAAGGAGAACTCAGTGACCATATGGAGACTGATACTGTATGGTGGGGCGAAGGTGCATTAAAAGGAGATATAGCTTCGAATTATACAAAACAGATACATTTACAAGTACCTGGAGTGAATAATTGGAGACTCCTTTTAGAACCTACTATTTCATTACGACCAAAGCGTGTGATCTTTAGTTTTGATGCAGATGCTCAAACAAAAGAGGATACTGTTCAAACTAATGTATTAAACGCAATAGAAGGTGCGAAAAAAGAACTCAAACCACATGGAATAGAGTTAGCGATTGCATTATGGCCAGTTGAAAAAGGTAAAGGAATCGATGACCTTGTAAATAACGGTTATAAGCCTCAAATCGTCTCTATTTAGTTGAGTTTAATTATATTACAGAAAAGAAGTTACTAATCAGTGGCTTCTTTTTTTTACTTTAAAGGAGGTGATTTTATGTAATCCATGATAGAAAAACTCATGAATTATTTAAGATTAAACACATTACACATTTTAGGAGGAAGAAAAAATGAATCAATTATCTTTTGTGAGTGAACGTACAGACAGCTCGTTAGTAAAAGAGTCTGTTGAAAGGTTATATGAAGTGGAAGGAGATGTTTCTAACCTAAATTTAAGTGAATTACTTTGTTTAATGATAGGGACAGGAACAAAAAAGACTTCATTGCAGCAAATGGTTAATCAAATCCTTGATATGAAGCGAGAGTATGGATTAAAGGGATTAACTGTTGAAAGAGTTATGACGATTGAGGGATTCACTAAACGCAAAGCGGAAATGTTTATTGCTGCTCTAGAGTTAGGTAGGAGAGTTTATAACGAAAAAGCAGAGAGTCGCTATGTGATTAGGTCACCCAAAGATGCTGCTGATTTCTTAGAGTATCTTAAGGATTATAATCAAGAGCACTTTGTTGCTTTGTTTTTAAATACAAAGAATGAAGTTCTTCTTAAGAAAACTATTTTTGCTACTTTAAACGCAAGCATAGTGCACCCTCGCGAGATCTTTAACGAAGCATTAATGAGAAGTGCTGCTTCCGTTATTGTAGCTCATAACCACCCATCCGGGCATTCGGCTCCTTCACGTGAGGATATTGAAGTCACGAAGAGACTAGTTGAAGTTGGGAAAATTGTAGGTATTGAGGTTTTAGATCACGTTATTGTGGCAGCCAATGATTTTACATCTATAAAGGAAAAGGGTCATGTTTGATCAACTTCAGCTACAGCAATCTCATTGCTTAAGGGATAAGAGAGGGCATGACTTTAAATAAAGGAGATAGAGTAGAAGTTTACTATAACCTTGTTAAAGGTGGAATTTTTTCAATTAAAAGCCTGGTAAAAGGTACATGTTATGGGAAGGTGGTTGCCTATGCCCCCACTGTACTTATGTCTAATGGGAAATTCGTAGTTAGTAAGCCAGGTATTGAAAAAATAAGAAGTGAGCAACGAAAAAGAGTTTGTGCAGTTGTTCGCGGAACCTTTGAGGGAATAGGTTCTCCTATAAACGGAGAAAAGGTCTATTTTAACCCTTACATTACTGACTTATTTACAAGAGCATCTGATGGAGTTGAAGTACATTCAGCCGAGATGATCTATTTTTATAACAATATTTGTGAGGTTCATTAATTACACATTTTAGGAGGATGAAAGATGAAAGCGAAATTTCGTACTGAAAAGGTTGAATATGTAATAGAAAATGGTGGTTATTCTCGAAATGGACATTTTGTACAAGGAGAGGTCAAGTTAAAGTCACTATCTATTGGAAGTGAAGCTCAGATTGAAATAAAAACAGGAGCATACACTCAACTTATTCGTACTGATATTGTTCATTCAATTGATCTTTGCCCAGCTATCTTTAAAATGCAAATGGCTACTGAAGTCCATCCGTATCGTATTAAAGTGGTAAATAAGAATTCTAAACCAGGGATTTTTATGAAAATCGGTACAGAGAAGGAAATTCAAGCTTATGTAAAAGATAGATTTAAGGGTAAAAGAGTAACATACGCAATTGAGCCAATCCCTACAAGATTGGAGCTGGTTCAATAATGAAGACTTATAATGTAGGTGAAAAAATCGAAGTGATTTTAAAAGGGAATAAAAAACCGATTAAAGCCGAATTCGTAAAATGGCAACCTATTGAAGATCGAGCGGGTAACTTCTTTTTAGTTTTAAACTTTAAGGGAGAACTGCGATATATCATCGATGGATTTATTGGTTTTATTAATGGACAACCTTTTACACCAATTGAGCTTAGTAGGGTAAGTAATTAAATAATACATTACTTAGAAAACCGATTCTTTTTATGGATCGGTTTTTTATTTTTAGGAGGAAAAATAAATGGCTAGGATTGCATCGCAAAGTAAAGGTGGATTTTACGCAACACCAGAAGGACAATTATCACTTATATTACCTCACCTTCAGATTAATCAAGATGAGGAAACTGAAGTAATAAATCTATTAGATCCTTGTGCTGGTGAAGGGAAGGCTCTTAAACAGATTTCTCAGTATCTACAAACGTATGACGTAGCAGTTGCAAGCTTTGGTGTAGAGCTTGAAAAATCTAGAGCAAAAAAAGCTGAGGAACTATTAGATGTTGTCATAAATGAGGGATATGAATCGATAAGGACGGAACCTAAATATAGTTTGTTATGGCTTAACCCTCCTTACGATGAAGTATTTCATGAGAGAACTGAATTACGCTTTCTCAGGACGCTGACCAGCAAAACAAAAAACGTACTCGTTGATAATGGGTTACTAATGTTCTGTGTACCTCAATATGTGTTAGGAGCATGTTCTTCTGTTCTAGCTGGGAGGTTCAAGGATATAAAAGTTTATCGTTTCACTGACGAAGCGTATCCGGTATTTAAGCAAGTTGTTGTTTTTGGAAAGTTTGGAAAGCCTCATTCCAGTGAAGCTAGAAAACAAACGAAAGCATACCTTAAAGAAATAGCGGATCAAGGTCCTGAAGTGTTACCAACCATTGAAGAGATTGAAGAAATGTTTATAGTGCCTAGTAGCACAGACATTCAATGCTTTAGAGCTGGTAAATTACGTAATGAAGAACTTGCTGAAGATCTTGCTCAATCACTCGCCTATCAAGAATTTGAGAAAAGAGTTACACCAAAAGCGAAGAACAGTACGATGAAAAATCCGCTTCTTCCTTTAAAGGTGACTCACGCAGGTATAGCCGTTGCTAGTGGAGCAATAGGAGGAAACTTCGGAAATCACATCATTGTAGGTGTAACAAAGCAGGTCAATGAAAAACAAGAAGTACTCGATGAAGAAGGATTAGCGAAACAGGAAGTATATATCAAACATTACAAAAGTGTCGTTCGTGTATTTACCACTGATGGTATACATGAGATTCAATAGGAGGAACTAATTGTGAGATTAATATCAAATATAGATTGTGGTTACTGTCATGATCAGAACGCCTTAGCTTTATGTGAAGAATGCGGAGGAAAAGGATATCTGCAGATTAGGTTTTCGAAAGATATCCCACACTATTTATCTTTATCATATGTGAAGTTTGATCCGCTACCAGGACTCTTTGGAGTGTTTTTGTTAGAAGATGAGATATTAGGTGTAGGTAATGTTGATATTTCATTTCATAGCCTAGTCATTTATGATCTTCAATCTTTTAAAGGAATTTACGGACAATCTTTAATGGTGAAAAGCCTTTGCAAGATGGAAAGTATACATTCTATTCATGGATTCACTACCAGTCAGGATGCTATCTTTTGGGAGATTCTTGGAGCAGATATACAAAGAGACAAGCAGGAATGGACTTTTACTATCTTCGTTGGAGTAAGAAGCCCCTATACAAAGTAGGAATGCTCATTTTAATTGGTCTGACTACTTTGATTGGTTTGATTCTGCAACTGATATGGAAGCTGATTTTATGATGAGGTATACCCCACCTTCTTTACGTAAGGAGCAGGTAGATCATTATTATTCAAATGGTTTTTACTTAGTCGAGAAAAGTTCAAGAAGGAACTTATCTTTAGAGGAAGTTTTTACTCTATATTAAGAGATTACTATTTTCATTTTTATAATGAGAGGAGGCAAGCTACTGTTCGTAAAGAATAGTAGCTATTTTTATGAACTTTAATAAATTAACTGAGTATGCTAAAAGCCTAATTGTGCCGCTGCCTAATGAAATGAAGTCGTTTGGGGATTATCGAATTCATTGTAATTTTAGTGGAGGTAGAGACAGTATAGCCTGTGTTTTACTCCTTTTATATGGTTACGGTGTACCGAAAGAACAAATAGAGATGGTTCATTTTAGGGTGGATGGTAAGCAAGAAGCATTTTTTGATTGGAAGGAAACTGATGAATATCTAGAGTATTGCCAAGAAATTTTAGGATTGCCAATGGTTATTCTTAACCCCGATAAAAGTTTAAAAGAGAGAATAACTGATAGGGGAAAATGGCCTTCAGGGGCAACTCAGTATTGCACATCTTACCAAAAACGCGATACCTACAGTAAATGGGTAAGGAGCTTAGGTGCTGGAAATTATTTATGTGTTAGCGGTGAAAGGGCGCAAGAAAGTCCAAGACGTGCAAATAAACCCAATTTCCAAGTTTACAAGACAGCAAACGCACCAACAAAAGGGCGATACGTTGATTGGCTTCGTCCTATCCATCATTTAATGAAGGATCAGGTGATGAAACTAAATGAGCTTGCTGGAATTAAGCCACACCCTTGTTATCAATATGTTTCACGATGCAGCTGTAAGTTTTGTATTTTTCTTTCACCGAATGAGATGAAGAAGGTCTCAGAACTTTACCCTGACGATTTTAACGAATTAATTCGTATGGAAAAGGAAATGGGACACACGCTTAAATGGGAAAAGAAAAATCCGCTATCGTTAGTAGACTTTATAAAGAAGGCAGAAGGATCAGACAAACAGTTATCGTTTGATTTACCATGTTTTTTTGAATGAAAAATGAAATTATAAAAGGAGGGATTGTCCTCTGACTTTGTTTTTTAGGTCAGGGGTTATATCCCTACCTAATAAAAGTCATGGCAAAATACGTATGAATATTTATTTACAGAGTACTGATCGTCATTTTGAAGCAAAATTACAATTTATTGTGAAAGAGGAAGATCATGTGTTAGCTGCCTCTTATATAGGAATTCCAGAAGCGGTTACTGCTATAACAGCAGGTATTATTGAAGGTAGAACAGTGGTTGTAGAAGGAAAGGAGCTTACAAGAGGTCACGATCCTTTTAGGAGGATTGAACGTAAAGTAGGTATTGGTGATGTGGCTCATGCCTTTATTTATAACTCATTGACTACTTTAGATGGTTTATCTGGTGTTATTGATAGTGATAAGAACACGAGGGGGTATATCTTATCTCTTCATGGAAACATCAAAGAAGATGTTGCTCAACATATGATTTCACGCTTTGGTTTACCACCGGAGTGGAGTGACCATTATGCCGGTCTTTTTGGATTTATGATCGAGGACTTGGAAGTAATTCAGAATCCAGCCTTTCAACATTTAAATCCAAATTTAAGGGCCCTGAAGATAAACGGCAGCGAAAGTGATGTTTTAGAGGTAGTAGAAATGGCACTAAAGAATCGCTTACTTACCATTCCTGAATCGGAGATCGAAGGTAAATTTGATCCTTCTTGGTCGTTAAAAGAATATATGGTTAATAACGCTAGTGCAATGAATAAAAAATTAAGTGTTATGAGACCATTGCATACCATGAAAGATAAGGTAGATCCTGCAATAGCAACTATGAGTAGAGTTCCTTTTCCTGCTCAAACACATGTTATTCAGGGATTAATAAACGGATTAGATGTTGAGAATTCGGTTATAACATCTGCGAACATGGGGACCGGAAAGAGTATACAAGCTATAGGTGTCGCTCACGTCTTAAACGAACGGAAGAAAAGAAGAGGCTCTAAAAGAGGGACTGCTGTTTTGCTTTCTGCTCCTGGTATAACACTTAGTAAATGGGAAAAGAAAGAGATTGGTAAAACTGTCCCACATGCGAAAACATCAATTGTCCGGTCATCAGAGGATGCATTGAGGCTTTTGGAGCGTGTTCGTAATGGCTACCGCCCAACAGTAGGTGATCTTGAATTTACCATTGTGGGTATTGATAAAGCCAAAAGAGACAGTGAACCATACTTTGCAGGCATATGGAAACGTGTGAAGAATACTTCTGATTCTTATGGATGGCATTGCCCAGATTGTGGACGCCAATTATATAAAAAAGAAGAAGGAGAATGGTTTCCTTTAGATTGGTCTGATGTAGCTTTCGGATCTGCACCTACAATAGAGCAGTTAATAGATGCAAGAGAAGAAAAAGCATTACTACCGAATGGACTACCAAATTCATGGAAAGTGAAATGGAGAAGGACTAAACAATTCTTTAAATGCTCATATCAAGAAGGTGTACAAGGTTACCTACCAGATGGTGCTTTACCTTGTGGAACAAAACTGTATCGCCCCGCAGTCAAAAGTCGTGGAGAAACGAATAAGCGTCCTGTAGCTAACATTTCTAAAATCTTTAAGCGTATGAAAAAATACTTTGATTTATACATTGTGGATGAGGTCCATCAATGTAAAGCAAGCGGTAGTGGTAGAGGAGATGCTTTTGCTCAAATGGTTAAATCAGCAAAAAAGACTCTCATGCTTACAGGTACCCTTGTAAATGGAAAATCTACATCGATCAAAGAAATTCTTTGGAGAACCAATCCAAAATCCTTATTAGATAAAGGGATGAATGATTCTACAGGGGATTTGACATGGGCGGAACGATATGGAAAGTTAAAGCAAATCGTTTATTTACAGGATGAAGTGAATCATCAAGGATGGGTCACAAGACAGCGTAGAAAACCGATGCAACCGACAGAAGAGCCAGGTATTGCACCACATATGACAGCTGAATTTTTATTGCATAAAACTGCTTTTCTTGATTTGGAGGACTTAGGGTTACCACTGGTGGAACTAAAGGAGAAACCAATCTTTATTACTCCGAAACCAGAACATGAAGCGGCATATAGACAGTTTCATGAGGTAATGTATGAAGAGTGTGCTAAAAGGGCACGAGCAGGTGCTAAAGGAGCATGGTCAAAGTTTAACCCTGCCACCTTAAATTACGCTGCTAGACCCGATTTAGGAGCATTTTATACGTTTGTTAGTGTTGATGGAAAAGAAACAATTGTATCAGCTCCACAACTTACTGGTTATACAGCCAAGGAAGAATGGTTGATAGATAATGTGAAGAAGGAATTATCTGAAGGTAGAGGAGTTGTTATTTATAACAACTATACAGGAGAATACCAACTAAATGAGAGAGTTCATGACATCCTTAAGGAAAATGGTATTCCGAGCAGAATTTTAAACGAATCCAATACCGAAAAGCGTTCTGAGGTCCTTCAAAAGTTTGAGGATGAGGGAGTAAAAGTCATAATAACCAATATGAAGTTGGTTGAAGTTGGTTTAGATTTACTTGCTTGGCCGACGCTTATTTTTAATCAATTAAGTTATGAAGTTAACGTTGTCCGTCAGTCTGCGAAGAGAGCACACAGAATTGGTCAACATCGTGAGTGTAGGGTTCTAATTCCTATTCTGAATGGTACACAAGAGATGAGTCAATTTAAAAAGGTAATGAGTGCTAGAGGTCATGCTTTAATGACAGAAGGTAGATTAGATAGAGGAGAACTTGCTAAGTATAGTTATGATGAGCAATCATCATTAGCAACTGATCTTGCTGAATGTTTTGCAGAAGCCGATCTTGCCAATGCGTGGGAAGAACTTGCTGCAATTGAATATCAAGATGTTGAAATGATTGAAGAAGCGAATTTTGAACATATCTTAGCTGATAGAATGAAAGACCTGGCAGAACAGACATTAAAACTCTGCGGTGTTTCAAAAGTTGTGCCTATTGATCAATCTGAATCTAATATAGTAACCGATAGTACTGAAGAAGATTCATTATTTAACATCACTGAATCGAGTGGTTCTAGTGTGGATCTTGAGGATGATGGAATAATTGCATTAGTAGATATCACAAAGTATAAGAAAAAGAAAACATTAAAGGCACCAACTGAAAATCAACTGGGTTTTGTTTTCTAATTACGCCGGAATATAGAACCCCTCATGCAATTTTGAGGGGTTCTTCTTATTATTACTTTATAACACTTCTAATATCCTCTATCAGTTGTATAATAATTCCATTCTTGAAATCTGTCATATAAGCTTTAGTAGGACCTTCTAACCCAAAAAATTCATCTTTTCCTACAAAGTAATACTTTTTATTAAATTCACAAATTTCGCTTTCACCTTCAGCAAAATCATCTGCCTCCGTAAAGAAAACGACAGCATCTTCTAGTAGTTCCGTGTTATAAATAATTACATATAAATTTTCTATACTAATTTTTTCTTCAAATACTAAAACATCCATATTTATTCCTCCATTACAATAATTAACACAAAAAAGCACCGTTGAAAAAGGGCATAACTATAGCCTCTTTCCCAACGGTGCTTCCGTGGATTATTGTGTGTTTTTTAGTTTTATGGATTGATTATACTTATATATTTCTAAAAGTACAAGCAAAAAATGGTGGGGAATATCACATTTATTGTGGATTTGAAAGTAAGTTCAATCCTAAATAAAGAGTTTGATTAAGAAACCAGTGTTGCTAATTTTATTCCACAAACAGCTCCATTCTTGAATAAGGATTGTGCTCTTTATCTTTATAAGGCCATTTTCTCTGATAATTAATTGTGGAAATAAGAGATATTTGAGATGATCGTTAAAAGAATGGGCAGTATAGTTAATTTAAATATCTAACTAACTTTAATATGGGGTGAATAGGATTGGTCAATAGAGAAAGAAAACTGAATCTATTAAATCAATTTAGAATTAGTAAATGGGAAAGTTGCCCATGTGGCAGCAAGGAAATATATAACGAATGTTGTAATAATAAACCAATATTACCAGTTCAAGTATCAAAAAAACCACCGGAAGTCCAGTTAATGGAAATGATGCGAAAGTCTATGAAAAAATGCTGTATGCACCCGGATCAGAATAATTGCAAAGGTAAAATTAAGAATGCTCATGCTTTGCAAAATAATAAAATAATATCTTTACTCGGAGCTAGTGAACGGCATGTCTTCTTATTAGATCCTAAGAAAATTCCTTTGTTAGTTCCTCTTAAAAATGGGGAAACGGAACTTATCATTGAAATTAGTAAAACAAGTGTTAATAATGCAACAACTCAAACTTGCTTTTGTGATTTACATGATAATATAGCTTTTGCATTAATTGAAAAAGGTGCACCTGATTTTGATGAATCAAATGACGCAATGAAATTTGTATATGCCTACAAAGCTTTTATCTTTGAATATTATAAGCAATGGATGGCTATGGATATTTTTAAAGTCAGTTTTGCAAACCGCCCTGAGGTATTCAAAACATTTAAAATGTAGGAATGTATCGAATGTTGCAGCTCAAAATGAAGGAATTTGAACCAATAAAAGCACTTTTTGATAATCAAATCCTTGCAGGAAAACATGGTGGTATCGAAACTTGCATTATCAAATTACCCGAACAAATAAAATTTGCAAATTATGCTTACATTGCTCCAGATTACGACCTGGATGGTCGAAGAATAAAACATACTATAAAGGGGGTAATGCATCGGGTTGCTATAACAGTTTTTCCTGAAGAAACACAGTCGTACATTTTATTAAGTTGCTTGGAGAGTGAGAAAGCAATATATAAAACTTTATTTAATCAGCTGCAAAATTCATCGGTAGATAAAATAAAGTTTTATTTTTCGATGATCTTGCCGTTGTATTCTGAAAACATGGTATTAAGCCCGAATATATGGAACAACTGGGATGAAGAAACTCGCAAGGCTTACACCTATTATGCAAATCTCCAAGGAAATGATGCTTTTATTTATAGTAAAACAATTGGAATGTTGTTGCGAAATGCTGCAAAAAGCACTACTTTTGATTATAGTAACAGAAGTAAAATAGATTTATTTGTACAATAACCATGGGAAATCCTTAATAACACGGAAGGATGTGTGCTACCTAAGCTAAACTTCCTTATTTTGTTAACAATTGCATTTCTTAATATAAGTAACGATTGTTTATTCATTTACTTATGTCCTTAAATACCTAATCCGTTCTTTAATAAACCAAGATGAAGATTGTAGAAGAATAGTTGTTGTAAAATATCATAGTTCTCATAAAAGAATAAACAGATAAAAATTTTATAAGAGCTGTTTTGATCAATCTTTGTTCAAAACAGCTCTTTATTTGCTTTTATATCAAGGTTATAGCCTCGATTTTATATATTAATAGGAGAGTTTATTAGGTATTATTTCGTATGCTTTTTGTGTTTATAGTAATATATAACTATACTCGTAATGATAAAAGTAGGTAGATGTTAATGGAAAATATATTAATTGATATAAAAGATAGTGTATTTGAAAGCAAAGATGAAGCAAGTTTGTACGTGATAAAAGATGTGAATAAACATGGGGATGTATTTATATTCACTATACCGGAGTATTCATTTTCATGGGTTGTTAAGAGTGAAGATGATTTAGAATCATTGAAGTCTTACAGAATTCTAAATAGCGTGGAAATAAAAGAGAAATTAATTAATGAAATGAAAAAAGCAATTAAAAAACTCTAGAGGTTTAACATCGGTGGATATTTCCTTTTCTGCCTCGAAACTACTAGTTACATCATTTTAAGTTTCTAATAACATGTAATAAGAGGTGGTTTATATGATAAAGCTCGATGTTACTAGAAAAGGCAATTGAGCCGATTAACGATAATACTTATTTGACAGAATTGAAACTTGATGGGATAAGGCTCATTTGGACTAAATTTAATGATAAGGTTCGTTTATATACACGTCACAATACAGAAGTTACATTTAGATTTAAAGAGCTGCATGATCTAGATATGCCAAACGGTACTATACTCGATGGTGAGCTTATCGTCCCCGGTGATGACGGTAGACCAGAATTTGAGTTAATGATGGAGAGGTTCCAATCCTCTAAAAGTAATCATTTTATTCAGTATTGTGTGTTCGATATCATTCAGTACAATGACCAGAATGTAACGTCCCTTCCTCTTTTAGAAAGAAAAGAATTACTTTCAAAAGTTGTTACACCTATAGAACATGTAGTGTTGGGGCAATTTATTCAAGGGCATGCAGTAGAGTATTTTGATTTAGTAAAAGAAAGAGATTTAGAAGGAATAGTAATTAAGAAGGCGGATAGCCCATATGAACTGAATAAGCGCAGTAAATCATGGATAAAGGTGATTAATTATCAATATGAAAATATCTATCTCACAGCTTTAAAAAAGGGTGAGTTTGGAGTTAACTTGGCTTTTGAGGATGGATCTTATGCTACTAATGGAATTCATGCCAACTGACGAAAGAAAGAAACTCTATCAAACAATGAGAAAAGTATCTGAAACTGAAAAATACATTAGGATAGAGCCAATTAAATGCCAGGTGAAATATCGAAATTTAACACGTTCAGGATTATTGCGAATTCCATCTTTTCATCAATGGTTATAAAAAAAGTCAGACCTATTATTTTACTAATCTCCCTTAATCTCTCTGAACTAATTGCTTTTAAGACAGATTCTTGATAAATTTAATATATAGTTATTTTTTCTTGCTCTTATGAGCCTTAATTTTTGAAGCATTCAAGCCCCCTATGGGTGGTATTTTTTCTTTTTGAAGGAAAAGTCTGCCTATAGGCTTTTTTGTATGCAAAAAACAGTTAAAAGGAGGATTTTTTTGAGATTACAAAGGTTTGTTTCTTCAATAGGGGAAAGTTCAGTACCGGAAGATATCCACGCTCAAAATACTAGGAAAATTCGACTGATTTCTTTAATGTTATACGACAAAGAAAAAGTTGGAGAAGTAGATTTTGATTCTTTTACTCTTGATGATCTTGTATTAGCAAGAGAGGAAATTATTGATTATAACTCTGACGAGTTCGATGAAGGACAAGTCGACTTCTTTCCTAATGCTGAAAATGGATTATATCATGTGAATCGATTAGCTCATATATCTAAAAAAGTTAAATCAATTCAATCCATTAGGAAAAAGAGGAGGTTTTTTTAGTGGCTAAGTCAGCTTATCTATCTAATGAATGGTTAATGGCTGCTTATAGCACTGCAGATAATTTATTAGTAGCCAAATTAATGCATGATGAAGGAGTTCCACTAGCACCGGAATTAACATTTTTTGTAGATTATCACTCCTACAAATTTTCGTTATTTTGGGTCGCGCTAGGTGAACTCTTTTTTTATGAAAAAGTAAGCGAAGGTAATAATGGAAGTACGGATGGAGAGTATCTCATTACCTGCAAGGAGCTGTCTGAAATATACAAGATTAAAGAGCTGCTAAAAGGGACTAAGGATTATTTAATGTTCTGGGAAGAGTGTACTAATCTTGTTGATTTTCTTGATGTATCAGCGGAATTATTCGAACTGTCTATTAAAGGCGAGTTTACAGACAATGGACTTCTTCTGAAATTCGTAGGAGATCCTTATTACTCTGAATTTTTTACACTGTTGCAAGGTATTTTTGAATTTAAACAATATCTAATTCTATTTCTAAATACCTGGAAGGACAAGATTAATACAATTTCTAATTTAGGAGGAAATAAATATGACTCAAACAGTCAACGAAGTTCACATTCAGCTTAAGGAGCATGGTACTGTAGTGAATAACTTATGGAATGGTATGTCTGTTAGTAGGAACTATATCTCACCTACAGATTTAGCACTATCGATGTTAGATATTTTGGAGGATAGCGAAATTATTAGGCATTTGTTATCAACAAATACCTTGGTTGAATTATTTACTCCATATCTTGAAGCGGATAGCTGGGATACTGGTGAACATGAAGAAGATCTTATTCAGATTATAGACATGATAACCGGAAATGTACCCGATTATGGAGAGAAAGCAGTTAAGTTATTGTTTACTCAACTTAGTAGTCGCTTTAATCCTATGGAGCTTTCTGTTCAAGAAACCAATAAGATTTTAAAAGTATTTATAGATAAATTTAGTAGGACCAACTTTAGTGGAGAGTATGAGTACACTCTATTAATTGATCTCTTCTGTAAGATACTTGAGAAAGTCAATTTACTCGGAGATCGTTCGGTTCCTTTCTTATCGCCGATTTTAAGGAAGATATATCAGCAAGCTAACTTTCTAGATGATAAGGAAATAATAAATAGTCTATTTGAGGTGACAGCTTCTAAAGCTGATAAAAGTGCAGTATTACGTGTATTAGAGCCGTATATCAAGAAAGAAAGAGTATGTTCAAGCCCATTGCTCCCGAAAAATTGTTTTATCTATCAAGAAATGTTGGATGGGACAGTTTTAGTTGGAATAGAGGTTGAAGCTCAACGATTTGATGTTAAGTATCATCGTAGGGATTTCAAACAAGTAGGGCATCCAAACATGCTTTTTTTATTTAAAATACGTGGTCAAGAGGTATTGATGTCGCAATTAGTGTGTATAAAAGATAAATTACTTAAGCCAACAACTCAATTATATCGTTACCCATTCAGTAACGTATTTAAAAGTTTGTCATGCTGTTGGCCAGATTTGCAGTCCTATAAGGTTAAGGATTTATCAATGGTAGGTACACTTCCATATGCTTTTATAAATTCCCCAAATAATGATCATGCGTACTTTGGTGAGAATTTAGGAGAGAAGTTTTATTTTCTACAAGATAATGATTTTAATCATGAAGATCTAACTCCAATTGAAGATGGTTTAACCCTTTCTGATTGGCTAGAGTTACAGAAGTTTGAAAAGAAGTAACTGTCTTTTTTCTAATGAATTAAGAATATAATACACATTTTAGGAGGATGAAAAAATGTTTGAAAATCAATTAAGTCTATTTGGTGAGAATGTTAAGTTTATTAATAAAGAGGAAGATAAGAGTAATGAAAAGCAACAGGCAAAAAAGGAAGATAAAAAGTCGAATAAGAAAGAAGTCGTTTCTTCAGCAAGTGATAAAAAAGAATCGAAGAAGTCAGTTGCAGCTAAGACTCAAAAGGTCTTTGAAAATATTAAAGAAGATTGGACTATCCATTATTATTCTAATACTTTCCAAGTTACAGAGTTTGTAAATGATATACCGGAGAGTGGTATTTCCACTGAGCAATTGAGAGAAGAAATGGCTAAAGAATTCTTTGAAATGAGTAGGGATCGTACTTTTTGGGATATTGATAAAGAGAATAAACGACTGTTTCCTCGTATTACAGGAGGAGCAAAAGGATGATGAAAAAAGGAATTCACACTTACAGCTGGTCATTAACTGATCTACTAAAAGAGGGATTAACACCTTTTAATATTGTTGCCTCTAAAGACGGACGTTTATATGAAATTAGAAAGAGTGAGTTTGGGACGATGTCTGTTCCAGTTCAGTCTCTTCAGCGATTAGAAGAAGTACCTACAGGATTTCAAATGGATTTACCAAAGATACCAGGATACTTGTTAGAGCGGGTTGTAACATTCTTTCGTGATTACTGTTTAGAATTTGATTATGAAGTAATGGTTCAATTTTTTTGGAACAAAGAACTAGAAAGTTATGAGGTTAGATGCCCGATTCAATCCGTTTCTAAAGTAGAAGTTTCTTTCACGGAGTCTATATATTCAGAGGACCTTGTAGAAGTACTTCAAATTCATTCACATAATTCAATGCCTGCTTACTTTTCACCTACTGATAATTATGATGAAAAGAGATTTTTTATCTATGGTGTTATAGGAAACTTGCATACACATAAACCTTCAAAGGTGTTAAGAGTAGGTTTTAATGGATTCTATTATGAATTGGATTATGATCAAATTTTTACAGATTTTGATATTACAAGATATAGAGAATACCCTCTTGAATGGAAAGACAATGTTTCATTTACAAGCCAAATTAATGGAAAGGAAGAAAGATAATATGGAATCTTTACATATTTTAGAACCAGGAAGAGAGAAAATATATTTTGATATTGTACAAGTAGGAGCTGGCGCCAATGGCGGCCAGTTCTTTCGTTCATTATGTCAGGATATTGCAACTCACTTTAGATCCTTTAATGAAGATAATCAGGACGTTACTTTCGGGGTAAACATGCTTTTGTGCGATGCTGATCGCTATGAAGATCACAATTTGTCAAATCAATTGTGTACTCAAGAAGATATTGGTGAATTTAAAGTGGATGCGTTAAAAGAACGGTATGAAGAAGTTTACGGATTAAGTATCGGTAGCATTCCACGATATGTAAAAACGAAAGAAATGATTGACCAATTATTCTCAGATAAAGGTATCTCAGATAAATATCAAACAGTAAAAATTTTAGTGGGAATGATTGATAATAATAAAACAAGACAATTGTTTCATGATTATTTTTACTCTGATGATATTGAAAATCTAATTTGGATTGATGCTGGAGTCACAGGGGTTAATATTTCTTCTAATGATAGCAAAGTTATTAGGGAAAGCGGATTTAGTGGGCAAGTTGTAATAGGTTTTAAATATAGAGGAAGAGTGATATTGAAACCTGTTACAGATGTCTATCCAGAAATGCTAGAAGATGCAAAAAGTTCGTTTCCTGACGAGTCTTGTGGGGAATTAATTATAAATAATCCACAACGGAGTGCTACAAATCGGATGGCTGCTACAATTGCTAATAATGTAATGAACAATTTATTTCACTCACAAAGAATATATAGTCACATAATAAACTTTAATGCTCAGACATGTATGAGCGGAGGAAGGACAGGCTTTATTACAGAAGAAGATATTAGTATGCTTGAAAATCTAAAATCAACTGAAGAATAGGGAACTTTCGCTCCTATTTTCCCCACTTAAACCACTATACTAACTTCAAAATAACGTTTTCAAAATTTGGAAATATTGATTAAAATATATTGCTATGATAAAGTAAGACTATATGACTATTTTTCCAGTAAAAGCAAATATGTTATACATTTGTATGTGTTATATTAGATTTATTTAATAACTAAGAGGGGACGAAATTAAATGATATGCCAAACAATAGAATAAAAATTACTATTAATGTAAAAAACTCAACTAAATTAACATTAGAACAAGCACTTAACTACTTCCATAAACATGAGTTTATACAAATTTACGGTATACATAGATTAATTCCACTAAATACCCTTATTGAATTATTAAATATATCACGGTCCTCATTTGAGAGAACATTGTTTAAAAATGATTACTTTAAATATTATGAAATTACTGGAGAAAATTTACCGAGAAATAAATATTATGTAGATCAGAAAGACTTATTAGACTTTTTTGTTAATCATTGTAATTTGAACTTTAACAAGATTGTTTATAATGATAATGGAGATAAACTTGTACTTCATAGGCTTTCTAAAGGTTCTATATCAATAAAAGACAAAGAGTATTTAGCTGAATTATTATCTTCAGGTGCTTGGTTTTCTAGCAAGATGATGGAAGACAAATTTAATAGAACCAGAGCCATAATTTCTAGGTTATCTAATGTTATTGATTCCGTAACTTTTTCATTTCCACAGAGTAATCGTCATTTTAGACGCTATTTAATATATCAACCAGATGATTATTATCTTCATATCATAAAGAACTACGAAAAATTTACGAGGTTAATTAAAATTATTGAGTAATCTATAACATAATGCTATAATAATCCCATATGTTATTTATGTTTGCTCATTGAGCCTTTTGTTGAAGTTTTAAGCCCCTATGGGTGGTATTTTTCCTTATTGGAGGAAGTATGCCCCATAGGGCTTTTTTGCGTTTATTAAATATAATGGAGGATTTTAAAAATGTTCATATCAATAGTTTTAACTCTATCAATTCTAGTATTGAGTTGTTCACTTTATTTGTTTTCTAAAAGTGCTGAGATTAGAGCCAAGACACGAACAGAGGCTCTGTATACTTTTCAGATTACAAAACAAAATGAGTCGATTCTTAATCAAATTAATAGGATAAGTGAAGGTAGTATACAGAGTGAACCATTACATAATCCTATAGACAACGTCGAAGACAGGTTAGTAATGGATGTACAAATTACAAATGATCAGGTAGAGCAAGAAGAACTATTATTAAATCCAGCTACTGAAATTACAAGTGAAACATTACTCAGCATTGAAGAGCTTAAAGAAGTAGAAATAGATAGTCTGTCGGCTGCATTTCTAGAAAAAGTTAATGCTAAGGAAGATATACACACTCTAGTTGACGCTGTGTCTGAAGAGGGGAAAACAATTCAAGGCAGTGTAGATCTGGAATTACAAGAACAAGATACTAAAAATTCCTGGTTTAACTTTAAAGAGGTTGATTTATTCCTATGTGACCGACCTGAAAAGGGGCTCTATTATATTGCTGTAAGACTCATTGAAAAAATCGATGAATATACTGCTTTTATTGGAGATGGAACAGCTGACAGAATGTTTGAGCATCAAAAATTATCTTCTTATGAAGAGGGAGATATTATCATAGCTCAAATAAGTGTTAGTAAACATATATGGACAGTCTTAAATGTCTGGGGAATTGATGATGAGAGTACTTACTTAACACAAAATAGTTTAGGTAACACACATGTATCTTGAGAAGCGGGGTTAAAAAGAGGTGAATGATCTCTTTTTACTCTCTCTGATAGGATTAGCATTAATGGGTTTATAGTCCTATGAGAAAGGGTCAACCTTGCAAAAAATAAGTATTTTTTACTTGAAATACTTTACAAGCATACATATATACGTATAATTGGTAAAAGGAACTTGAAAAAAATGTCGTTTTTGGAAATTGGAAATTGGGAATTTCGGAATAAATAAATATGTTAAATGTTCATATTGGAGGGAAAAATTATGGCAAAAAATGATATTTATATTAGTAAAAATGAATTGATCGATCGTACTATGTTGTTGGTTGGAAATTATTTTGTTAGAGAGGCTCAAGACTTATGTAATGAAAAATCAGGGAATGGAAACTTAGAAATCATATTTGCCATGAAGCAAAACCCTAGATTAAATCATAGCTATAACGTAAAACCTGAAATAAGAAACGGTAGTCTACATATTTCCCATCCTACAAAGGAATATAACGAAAAGCTACTACGATTAAATAATGAGATTGTATATAGTATTGTAAGTAGTTATATCTCTAGTAAAGCAATTGTTCAGGGGACAATTACCTTTATTTTTGAAAAGGGTAAAATAATTGATTGCAAGTTCAGCAGCTCATTTATTTATAGAGATCTAGAACGATAAATTTGTTAAATATTCATATTGGAGGGAAAAGTTATGGCAAAAAATGATATTTATACTAGTAAAAGTGAATTGATTGATCGTACAATGTTGTTGGTTGGTAATTATTTTGTTAAAGAGGCTCAAGACTTATGTAATGAAAAATCAGGGAATGGAAACTTAGAAATCATATTTGCCATGAAGCGATACCCTAGATTAAATCATAGCTATAGCGTAAAACCTGAAATAAGAAACGGTAGTCTATATATTTCCCGTCCTACAAAGGAATATAATGAAAAGTTGCTAAGATTAAATAACGAGATTGTATATAGCATTGTAAGTAATTATATCTCTAGCAGAGCAATTGTTCAGGGGACAATTACCTTTATTTTTGAAAAAGGTAAAATAATAGATTGCAAGTTTAGCAGTTCTTTTATTTATAGAGATCTAGAACGTTTTGGAAAAGAAGCATTTGATTTAGAAATAGACTTTCCTGAAGAAGAAGAATACTTAGTATAAAGGTATAGGTGATTTTATGGAAGAAAGTAAACCGCTAATACAATTTGAAGATGACACCATTCTTCCAAAGCTACCTTCTGATAGTAACATGAATGAATGGATGCTCGAATTCCTTTCATTTATACAGCAATGGGGGCTTATAGCCTGTGTAATTTTTTGTTTAATATGTTTGGTACAGGTCCAATATTTTAAAGCGAGAAAAAACCCACAGGCTTCAAGGTTTTGGAAGTTTCTTGCGTGGGGGATGGCTTTTTTAACTATATTCTGTGCCGTTTTTCCATATGTAGTGTTAAGGTTTTACTAGCGTTATCCACCATGCTCCGTAGAAGAACGGAGTTTTTTTATAACTATCAATTCACTTTTGTAAAAAAATGTGGACAATATTTAAGAAGGAAACTATAATAGAAAAAACATATTATGATATACGTATATATGTATAACTAATCGGTTAGGGAGGATAAGACAAATGGCAACCGCTAAAATTATTCCGTTTCCAATAGATAAAGCAAATAAGATAGTTACTGGCAGCCAAGTAAGTGTATATGATCTGTTTCCAAAACAAGTAGCAGACGACTTTATGGAATATCACAGACAGTCTAGTGATTGGAGAAATCATGCAAGAAAAAATACAATTTATGATGGATATCCTTGGGTTGCTCCATGTGATCCTGTAGTTGAAGGACTTGTTTGGTATATAGATGAGATGAAAAGATTTGGTGTCTGGGTCCTGAATAAATCAGGTGAGGAAATTCAACTAAATAAACAGTTTGATTTTGGCTGGGCCCCTTTGTTAGAAAAAGTACTGCCCCACCTCATGAGCCTGTCCATATTCAATCCGTTGAGATACGTAATTATCTCATATGGTATGTAGATGAAGACGGATATGGCCAGTATGGTATGTTACAAAAAGATGGGACAGTTTGGTTACCACAGCAAAAGCCAGCAAACTGGGAAAGTTAATAACGGTTTATTGAACCTGTATCGATAGGGTGAACTATTACAAAATAATGCCGTTTAAAAGCACTGAATAAAAAACTTATATTATGCATAAAAAAACTGCTATTCAATAGCAGTAATTGATAGTGCACATAGAAGAAGGAGAATGTCTTGGTGAATGAATTCCCGGACTTGGTCAGAATTACAGTTTTTAAAATCATTTTGTAAACGTCCAAGCTCTCTAATGAATAGTATTTGATCAGTTTTACTTAGCATAGTGCATTTGCTCCTTTACATAGAAAAAAACACTATGTTAGATAAGGGTACCATTAGTAACAATTATTCACAATAGAACAACTGAATGAGTCCTCTTTACTAATTGGAATGTATAAGTATTGAAATTAATAGCGACATAAACAAGCTATTACCCATCGTTCGAGTAATATGCCCCTAAAGGAGAAAAAGTTTGTAATAGGTCACTTTACCAAGGTGACTTACTACGATGAATATTGAAGATGATATTCAATAAAAGTATATTCAACATATTTTATTTTGAAATGGACAGTGGACTAGTCGACACTCATATTTGAATTGAATAACTTACTCTTTGCTACCTTGTTAGTTATTAAAAATAATAATATGTAAATGGGAAATGAATAATAATGCTTCCAATGTATAGGTTCATACAGCTTAATAAAAATTGCAATTGGCTCACCAATAAATGAAGAAAAAGATGAATACATTTTTCCTTTATATATTGGATTTAGTTTTGGTTTTATTTCAATAAGTACGATCATTGTAACTTGTAAAAGAGTTAGATCCCAGGGAAGTAACCTGGTATAAAGGGAAGGACATCATAAGGATATATCCATAAGCCTAACTGAACACCTAACGAATCAAGGATTAAAGAAATAGAAGTCATAAATAGACCTGCACGAAGAAGGTCCCCAGTATATTTCTTATTATGTATTTTCCACCATATTAACCAAGGGATAATTCCTAGTGATATACCAAGCCACCATCTGGGGGTTAAGAATATAAATTCAAACCATTTATCAATTAGAAGGGAATGTGCTTGTTCATAATTCGAAAAAACTTGGGTCATTTGTTTAACGATTTCACTAGTGTCCATATTAATTCTCACTTTTTTTTACTTTTATATTTCTTATTATGTTGATTTTTAATTCATCATTTGAAAAAAGTTAGCTTAAATAGCGTAACAATCAAGGAGGTTAAAATTATGGGATTTACAATGGATAAATTCACAGGTGACGAGTTAACAAGGAATAAAGAACTTGCTGAATACATTTGCAATAATATTATTCCTATTTCTGATAATGCAGTTACAGATGCCGATATTAAAAGAATTGTTATTAATGTACTTAGTGATGATTATGAGATAGAAAACAAAGATTTTTCATTTGTTGAAATGGGAAATAGTCGTGAAATATGGGTATGTTGGACAGAAGATGAACATGGAATTTATGAATGGTGGATTACTGGTGATGATTGTTAATGAACATTACGCTTATTTATCGACTTTTTTGTGATCTTCAAAAATCTTTATTGCCAACTCAACAGTTGAGATTCAGTTAATCTTACCAGGAGACATCTATATGAGATAGATACTACTACCTAACTGCAGAGTAAGACGTCATTCTTTTATCGACTTAGTAGTAACTCCGAATAAAGATCAAGAACCCGTTAACAAGGAGAGTTATATTCCTTTTTAAAATAAAAACAATATATAGGAGTGATTTATTTGTTAAATTTAAATCTTGCACAGCAAAAGTTGATTGAATATTACGGTAAAAACGTAAGAGAAAGCGTGATATTCATGAACCAGAAACAAGTTCAAATGTTAGTAGAAACAGATAAGTCCTATGACATTGTTTTAATTACAGATCACATCAATCTTCCGATTGGGAATGTCGATGTTCTTATACAACAAAAGATACTTAAAACAGGTGATACACTAGAAGAAATGACTGCCTTATTAACTTCTCTACATAACGACATCGAAAAGTACTATAGTCAAATCGAAACTAAGCTAAATGACGTTATAAAAGATATGAAAGTAGCCATTCAAGAGGGTAATAACTTATTACCCTTAACAAAGGATCAATTTAATCAAGACTAGTAGAATAAAATCCCTTAATATGGTATGCTATATAGAAATATAACCAATGGCGGAAGACGCAAATGAACCTGATAAAACACAGGTTTCGTTTGCGTCTTTTTATTTTTCAGGGAGGTATATTTATGCAAACCGCTCTTCTTCATAATGGGAATGCAGTAAACACTAAAGAATATGACGAATCAATTCACGGTAGCAGGTTGTTCTGCATTGATAAAAACTGTCAGGCTCCGTTGATATATGTAGGCAAGTCTTCTACAATGAATGCTCATTTTAAGACAACTGGTAAAGGAGATTCTCGGCATGTAAAAGGTTGTGGTTTTTATGAGAGACTCGATATCTTAGAATCCGTTAATAAAACAAAAGAATACCAGACACAGATGTCTGATAGTTTAAGTGAAACAATTATTAGACTCAGCATGAACCGAATAGATCCTGATTATCAAAGTAAGACAATAGAACGCGAAACAAAAGAAGAAAAAAATGAAGAAAAAAGTTAAATTGAAAAATGAAACAGAAACTCCTCAATCGATAAGCTCGGTAAAAGGAGTAGTAAAGCTACTTACGGAGTACGAACCAGATCTGCTTGCAACAATCCTCATTAATGTAGGAAATGGGCGAAAGATACCCATTTCTGAGTTAATCGTTAACCAGCAAGATGCACATCACCTTTTATGGTTAGATCGGACATTACCTAAAGTTGGTTATTTTGTATATGGTCTTATTGATAGAGTAATTAAGCGTGAGAAGGTAATGTACATTAACTTTAAGAAAGAAGATGATGTTCCTTTTACTATTGTTATCTTTCAAGAATATTGGAAAGAGTTCTCGTACACGGAAGAAGATTTAGTTGGGCAGCATGCACTAGTTTATGGCCATTTAAGAAAAAATGAATATGAAGGTAATCAAAAAACAGAAATGCTTATAAAAGGTGATAAGTACCTTGAAAAGTTTAAAACAAAGAAACAATTAAATAATATTAATACCACTAAAGAGGATGAGTAAAATGAGTGAATTTCTAATCGGAATCGATATTTCTTTTACCAGAAATAACGTTGATGTTATAGGTAGAGTTGTTAAGGCATATCCGAATACAGTGATTGTTGAAATTACCCAGGATGATGCAGAAAAAATTGAGTCACCAAGCACATTAACGGTTGTAAATCACAAAAATTATAGAATTCTAACAAGTCCTATTGTCAATTAATAATCCATAAAGGAATGATGAGTGCTTTGGAAGAGGATCGTAATCATACTGTTCAGTCGATAAATTTAGATATTGAAAAGAAGCGGAATGAAATGGTCGAAGCTGCAACAATACTAGGATTTTCTAACCCTCAAACACTTCGATTATCAGAAGAGCTTGATATTGCAATTCTGTCTGTAATCAATAAAAGTATTAAAAAGGAAGTCTAGTAAATTTTAGGCTTTCTTTATCATCTAGAAAATAATTTTTGGGTATTATTTTTCATTTACATGTTAATATATTCTATAAATAATAGACTCTTTGGGGGAAATCTTGAAAAAAATAATGCTTTTAATCACCTTTTTCATTTTTACACTGTCTGCTATACCTGATATCACAGCAGCGAGTTCATCTACAACGTATATAAGTGCAAACAACTAAGGGAATAGACTTAAAGATAAACGGAAGCTTTTAACAATAAGATTAATAAAGGTGATTTGATACTTATCGATGAAAGTTATTATAACTTTGGTTCAGAAATCAAAAAGACTGAAAGAGCAATCGGTAAAGTAAGTGGATCAGCAAGTAGGAAATCTCTGAATGATAAGTATGTTACTCCTGCAAAGATCGCTAGAGAAAGAGTTATATATGAGGTTTCGCAAGTAATATTAATAAAAGATATTGAAAATTAATTAAATATACAAATTATCGATCTGCTATTGAATCGAGTAATAAGTTAGAACGGTTAAAAAGAAGAGCTTCAGAAATAAAATTAGAAGGAGGTTATAAATCTCTACCTCAAGAAATTAGTAATTTCTTAATTAATAAAGAATTGAACATACAGCAAGTCATCCAAAATAAAACTTTCTCTGTGATTATAGAAAGAGTAGCTCCTCGTACAATTAGATTAAACGAAAATATTGAGTGAAGATCTTGGATATGTAGATGAATCAATGGTAGAAATTACAGATTCTGATGGTAAGAAATTCAATCCTACGTCATCCTGGTCAAAAGGTAACACCCTAATTATTAGCAATAAAACATTTGAATTCGGAAAATCATATACACTATCTCTTTTAACTAACTTGTATTCAAATAACAGTAAGTTAATTAATGGGAAAGTTACTATGAAATTTCAAATAGTAAAAGAAACTGTAGATAAAACTATAATATATAATACTATCCTAAATTCCTTAAAGAACAGCGAAAAATTTATACAATTTGATAGTAACAATAAAGAATTAGTATGGAATACCTCTAAAGAAGTGCTTAAAGATCATCCAGAACTATTTTATATAGAATCTGATTTTATATGGAATAATGGACGAATAGAAGTTCATAACTCATATTTATGGATGTTTAAAAAACTATTTAGATTTTTTGAGATAGTAAGTAAAATAAAAAAATCGTTCAGAAAAAACCCAGTATTTTTATTATCTCCTATATTTGCGATAGTATTTTTAGTGGTGTTTATTTTAAGTATTAAGTAGATTCATATAAAGTTCTTAACGGTAGACATCTGCTATTTAAAAGGCGATTCATTGAAAATAGAAATCGTCTTTTTTTATTGTTGATTTAAAATAATGTCTGATAATTTGTAAAAAAGTTCGATAATTTAAAACAAAGTTTGATTATAATTCTTGTATTGATATGCGGGAATTTTTTATTCCGCAATCTGGCCAGATTGGAGAAGATTATTAAAGTATAAAAGGGTTATTAAAATTGCATTTGAGAAGTAGTTTAATGAATTTATTAAAATACATAATATTTCCATGTACATCTACATTGGTTATTCTATATATTTTATTAAAGATCATTTTTGAGTTAGAGGTGCCATGTGAGAAAGTACTATTTTTGGAGTTGGCTGCTTTTATCATTATTATTCTCTTTAACGATTTGTTTAGCTAATTTGCCGATACGTGACCTAGAATATTTTCCTCTGTTAGACATGATTAGTAGCGTCTTTTTCCTAATTGGTGGAGTTTTATTTTTTAGTTCAATAATGTCTATACTACTTCTAGTTAGAAACATTAAAACTACTATATCCCTAGGTATTATTATGCTCATTTTATTATTCTTTTTGGGCATTCAATATAGCGTTTTACCTCTATTTATATTAGGTCCTATTTTTATAATATTGGTATTTACTATTAAAATTTAGTTCACTTTTTAATTACCTATTTTATAGGTAAGAACTTATATTATTCAATTTAACAAACTTTAACGTGGATTAACCTTTTCTACCTACCTAATCTTGGAGATGAGAATGAAGTGAACAAAGATATAAATGGTTTTACAGAATTATTTATTGAGAACGCTGTAATACATGGGGAATCAACTATTAATGGTGATTCTAAAAGGGGCAATAAAGCCAGTGATAAGCTATACAAAATTTTTATTGTAATGAAAGAGGATAGAGAGTTAGCCGAAGAAATGCTGGATATACTTTTGTGTCATACAGAGCCGAATGTGATTATTTGGGCTTGTGGAATAGCTTTGGATATAGAGTATAAATCAATCAAAGTTGAAAATATGTTAAAAAAGCTAGCTCATAACAATGAATTAGGAATCCTAAGTTTCAATGCTGAAATGATTTTGAAAGTTAGAGAAGGGCAAGGATTGTCTGATTAGTCAATGTACCTTGCTGTTAGAAGTTGAACAAGCAATAAAAGGGTATGAAAAAGGAGGACGATCAATGCCAGTTCATGAATTTGGAATAATTGATAATATTAATCCTAATCAAAACGAGTTTAATTATGAACCACAATAATACCTCCAGAATCATTATCATTATTTTGTGACATAGTAATCTCTTCAACATTATATAAAGATTCAGTTGAGGACTCATATTCAACTCCTTTTAAGGAATTAATGAGTTACCTACGGTTAAAGAGTTAGGCAAAGATAAGTGATTAGATTAGAAGAACAGAAGGAGTAGTGTTCATTTTGGATGAGTTTAAAATTAAAATCTTAAATCAACATTGGATGGAACCTTCGAAATTAGATTTATGCTCTCATGGAGAAATTTATATTAGAGTTAAAGATCATATAATAACTAAAGATGGATTAGGGGAAGAATGGGGAATAATTGAATCTGCCTTAGCATTGTTAAGAACAGTTTATAAAGATTATGAATGTGATCCTGAAAATGGAGAGGGATTAATCCTTCATGGCTGTGGCGCGATGTTAATGATGGGATGCCCAATATCTATTCATTGGAGTGTTAAGCACTTAAATGATCAAGTTATCTTATCTAATTTTATAAAAATAAAATCGACTAGTCTTGAAACTGGAATTAAACGTTTTCCAGTAGATAAAATTGTATTAAGCAACCAGTTGTATAATGAACAAATAGTGTCTTTTGCTTTGAAAGCTAAAAGCTTTTTTAATCAATCTAAAAAACAAATTTCAGATGAGTACGACCAAGAAATGTATCTGAAATTTTGGGAAGAATATGACTCTCTATTAAATAATCTACTTCAATAATGTTCCACGAACAAAGCGTCTTACTTCAATAATGATCTTCCGCAATAAGGTGTTATTATAGTTTACGGGAAGTCTTATAGTTCAAGTAAGTGGAAAGAGGCTGAAAAAGACGGTGGTAGAACCCCGTTTGTTCGTACTAAAAAGTAAGGGAGTTTTTTATGAAGCTAAGTATTTATAAGCAAGTAAATTTATTTTTATATTATTTCACAATATCTATATTATTGTTTTACTATGTGAAATTTAATCCGCTAAAAGGATATTTTGGAGAATCAATTAGTTATATAATCATAGCCTTTATTGCTTTCAATTTAGGAAACTTCTTTAGAGAGTTTGAGGGAAATATGGGTCTTAAAAAAATAAAACATTTTAAAGTGTTGAAATATTCCTCTTTTATAATTGCTTTAATAATCACTCTCTATATATAAAATATATGGTCAGATCTAAATATATAAACGGCTATATATTTTAGTAGCGGAATAGGGGTAAATGACCTAAAGACTATAGAAATCAGTTGAAAAAAATGGCCCCTTAATTTGGTGGAGAATTAAATAAAGGGGTTAAAACTTATAAGCATAATCATGAATACGATTTATGTAAATAAAAAATAGATAGAAGAGTATTATGCTTTCCATTACTTCTATCTTGTTATAGAGCCTTCAAAGAAATTATAAATTAATGATCTTCAGCAATCAAAAGCGCTTATCCTGAAAAATGGGATAAGTGTTTTTGATGTAAGGAGAAACTTATCCTTACTTTTATTATGAATAAATTGTATTTCTTTACAGATTATAGTTAGAGGAGGTGGAAAATGAAAACAATTATTCATTCACTTGTTCTATTACCAATGACTCTTTTAATTTCACTACACATTGCTTGTGCGGAAGATTTTCATCGTAAAGGTTATAGCGAGGACTTATATAATGCTACTCATGATGTTACACAAGAACAATATCTTAAAAACTTTATGATTGAGCTTTTTATGCCCCATATTGTAAAAGAGACTCAAAAATATTACAAAGATCCTTCTGCAACTGGTTTAACGTACGACTGGGATAATAAATATAATGTCGTTGAAATTCATTACGAAGTGGATCAGGAAATAAATAATGAACATTTCCCTTATACCGTTACATTTACAGTTACTGTTCATAACGGAGATATGAACAATCAAAAGTTTTTTGGAACAGATACTTTAACGTTTGGTGTTAACCCAGATTTAGTAAACAATAAAGAAGTAAAAGATCATCTAGCTATCAAATTAATCAACTATAGAAGCGCTTTAGTTGAACAAAACAATTTAAATCTGATAGCTTGGATTTTATTATCCAAGCTTTTTGATATGCTATTAATAATATTATTTATGGTGTTGAAATAATTTGTTTACGTAGAATCTGATATTTTGGATTTTCTTAACAGCTTCGGAACGACCAAGTTAAACAGTTCGTATTTTTTTATCTTATAAATATTTATATTTATTTAAATTACAGTTAATGGTAAATTTGTAATAACAATCTTAACATGGGGGTTTCTATGAAAAAAACACTGTTGTTATTATTTATTTCTACAATGTTGGTTGGTTGTTCATATTTTTCAAATGCTGACCCAGAGCCTTTACATCCGTTGTTTTCAAATAATGAAACTAAATATTCTTTATTAGTTGTTGATGAGGCTGGAGATTATGAAATAGGGAACGAATGGTTGGATGAAAATAAAATCTATAATGTCCAAACTGTCCATGGAAGAAATTCAGTTGAAGAGATTAATAATCAATACAAATTCATTGAATTAGAAAAATCTCCAGCTTTCGTAGTTTTTGACACAAAAGATATAGTATTTAAAACATACAGTGAAAAAGAATTAATTGAATTTCTCCAAAATCATTGACCAGGATGTTAGTATGCCTATGACTCCTTATTCAACAAACAATGCGCTTATCTTGAATAAAAGGTAAGTGCTTTTTATGTTAAAGGCCATAATACTTAAGTTCATATGTTAGCAATATATGGACAAAAAAACATCGTGCTTTTCACGATGTTAAGTTTTACCTAAAATAGTTATTCAGCAGTAAATGTAAATGTTTCTTTTAATGGTCTGCCTTCACTATTCTCTGTCCAAATGATCTCCACTTCTAACTCTGTTGCTTTTTCAGCCAAGAGGAAATTTGCTCCGTGATATGGAGCGCCATTGTTCATTTGTTTAGCTAGTGCTTTTGCAGTTTCATATTGGCTTTCATTACACTCTTGTCCATCTGGACAACCAAAAAGCGAGTACTTTGTTATAGAGTTAGGCTCATTTCTATACAAATTAATTTCCACAGAATTAATATCCTTACCAATGTTATTAACATCTATGGAGTAAGTATTGAATTGGCCTTTTTCAGGCTTCACTAAATCCTTTCCTTTCTCAGCTTCACCTATTTGAACTGACCATTGTTTTGACATTTGTTTAACTGGTAACTCATCGAAAGATAAAGCATTTGCCTTTGTCGAGACAATTAACAAAAGTAACAAAGTGAATATGGTAACTATATTCTTATTAATGTTAATCTTCCTCCTTATATTTGATATAGTATATTCTTATCTAAATGGGAATTTTTATTAAATGAAAAGTCACAAATTAGGGTCTTACCTGTTTTGTGGCATTCCTACTTCCGAGAGATGTACTCTCATTAAAGGTATTTATAGTTTGTATATTTTCTTTTGAAAATACTGTAACCTTTTTGCTTCTCATTCGATTAATAGTTGAACAAAAAAGAAAAGGGGGGATTGAAGTTGGATGATGGTAATTCATTTGAGGTAAAAGTAGAAAAACTATATGATTTATACTACTTAGACGTTTATAAATTTTTAATCTGTTTTACTGGGAATAGAGATGATGCCGAGGATTTGACACAGGAAGTATTCATAAGGGTGATAAAATCTTATTCTAATTATAATGATTCAGGAAGTATAAAAACTTGGATCTTCTCAATAGCAAAGCACGCTGCAATAGATCTTGTTAGAAGAAAGAGGTTTATCTCAGTTATAAAAGAGAATTTTTTAAATCAATTGCCTTCAGCACAAAAAACGCCTTATGAAGTTCTCCAAAATAATGAAAATAAAAGAATATTGTATAGCGCCATATCAGCACTTAAGCCAAATTATCGAATAGTTATTATTCTAAGGGCAATTAATGAGTTTTCTATAAAAGAAACAGCAGAGATTCTTAATTGTAAGGAGTCAAAAGTAAAAGTTGATTATCATAGGGCATTAAATAAGTTAAAAAAAGAACTACATATTAATTCAGAGGAGGTATTTAATAATGCGAACTGAAGATGAGATTTTTGATTTAATAAAAAATTCTTCAGACATTATACCCCGTGAAGAATTTGTTCAACAGACAAGGTTAAAATTGATAAAAGAAGCGAGAAAAACAAATAACAAGAGAAGTCTTGTGAGAAAGTCTTACTATCTATCAGGTGTATCTTCATTACTGTTCATGTTATCATGGATTTTCTTTTTCGGTGGTTCACAGTATATCAGTCATTCAGCTAGCCAAATGATTTCTTTTTTGAATAATCAAGATGTTAATCTTATTCAAGATGACGTTGATAAAGTTAGTACTCATAACTCAAATAATAATTCAGTGTTTATTTATAGTACACATAACACTGAATCTTTTATACCATTGTTTGAACCAGAGGAAACTCAAAAGGGAATCGATGATAAACAAAACATTACATTGGTTGGAAAAAAACTTGATGAACTGTTGGATGCAAAAGGGATTCATTCAATCCATGATAATACTGATTTTCAGGGATTAATGAAAGAAAAGGGGTTAAGATTTTCAAAGTCCTACGAGGTTACAAGGCCAATTATTAGTAAGGCACTCGAAGAAAATGAAAATATAAAGTTAATCTTGGATATTCACAGAGATTCTCAAAGAAAAGATCAGACAACCACTGATATTAATGGTGTTAGTACTTCGAAAATTAGCTTTATAGTTTCTGGAAGTAGTAATAAATTTGATGAAAATATGAATATAGCACAGCAATTTCACAATAAATTAGAAGAGAAATATCCAGGAGTTTCTTCAGGTGTCTTTATACAAGGTGAAGATACAAAAAATACTTATAACCAAGATCTCTTTGGCAATTCATTAATGGTTCAAATTGGTGGAGTCGATAACACCTTAGTTGAGGAATTCAACAGTACAAAGATATTATCAGAGGTTATAGAAGAGGTATTATTAGAACTACACTAAAATAAAAAAATGAGTTTGTCTCTAAAGACTAGGCATATTTCATGTTGAGATGTGCCTTTTTAATTTAGAAACAAAGAATGTATAAAAACATAAACTGAATAATTATAATAAGCAATGTAGCATGAGGTGGATATTTTATGTGAAGCGAGAGATGATTAAGAGGTAGTTAATCATTTTCCACAAACAAAAGCGCCTTTAATGAATAAGGAAAGGCCTTATGTAAGTTAAGGAATGATTGTTTAGAGTTGTTTGTGAAGTATTTCCAGTTCGTATTATTTTTTTCGTGATGCTCTTCAGTTAATTTATGAACATAAAGTGGATAGTTATAGAAAATATTTTAGACTTTCTTCTATATAAGTGAGGTGATTACATGAAATATACTTGTCCTTGTTGTGGATATAAAACGTTGGATGAAGAGCCAACAGATACATATGCAATTTGTAAAATATGCTTTTGGGAAGACGATGGTGTACAATTTCGAGATCCAGATTACCAGGGGGAGCAAATGATGTTTCATTAAGGCAAGCACAAGAAAACTTTATTAAATTCGGTGCATGCTCAGAATTTTGTATAGATTCTGTTAGAAAACCAAACGAGAATGATATAAAAGACCCTAACTGGAAACCTTTATAGGAGTTATAAACGCTCCAATGTTCGATCTTCAACAATAGAAGCACTGTTCTTGAACAAGGCAACCAAACTGAATTGAGAAAATGCATTTAGAAAAAGATGTTCTAGACGAATATTATCTAGGTGGTGAAAAATGAATAATATTAAAACCTATTTAGTAATACCAAGAAACATTATTGACCAAAAACTAGGGAGCAATTTTGAGGAATGTTTAGTGAAATTTCCAGAAGTGTGCCATATATCTTTTAATCAAGAATCTCTAGTGAAAAAGTTAATAGAAGAGGATTTAATTGATTCAAAACATCTAGAAATTTGTATTAATATCGAATTCAATAATAATATACTGTTAGACCATAAATTTAAGGGATTAAACTTATGGGAGGATATAATTGATGCTGTAATTGAGTATCAAGAGAGGAAGATTAGCGAAGTATTATTAGGAATTGATCCTAATATTCTAAGATTAACAAAAGAAGATGAAATAGGAAACTTAAAGTGGAAAATCTTTAATGAGTATGATCCTACCGATATATACTACTCAGGAATAGTTAACAGTAATGAATACTTGTTTCGTTTAATTGTTGCAGCTAAAGAATTTTATAATAATCTAAAAAGATACAGTATTTTTACAGAAATAGAATATAATGAGTTAATATCTGAAATTGCGAAGATTGAAGGAAAATTACAAATATAGATCAACTAATGCAAACGAAGCGCAAATCATGAATAAAGAAGCTAACATAATATGAATTAATAAAACACACACATTACCCAAAATGTGTGTGTTTATTTTATTAAAAGTATTCTTTATAAGTGTAGATAAGGATAATTACTGCTATAACCGTTTAAAAGATTGAAGTGTAAAATTTCTTTTCTTCTTTACTATTAGTTTCCATTTTAAAACCTGTAGTAGCTTGGGCGAGCATATCTAGGTTATTACTTGAGAAGCCACCTGATGAACTAAAAAAATAAATAACAACTGCACCAAGTAAACCTACAAAAAAGGAATAATCAACAAAAGACACATTAAATAAAATGCTAATACCAAAATTTAAACCTAATAATGCTACCAAAGTTAGAATAAAGGTAAGGAATTTTCTAAAGATAACACACCTCCATATTTAAGTTACGGTTGAATTATACAAAGGTTTCATATTTAGATTGGCTATTCAAGGAAGTTTTGGATTAATGATCTTCCACAATCAAAGCGCTGTTCTTGTAAATGGATAGCTACTTTTTTTATTTATTATGCAAAGAAATTTGTTGATTTAGCAATGAAAGGATTGAATATGTTGGATAATCATGAACAGTCATATCTTCTCTATCAAAAAGGTCTATTAGAATTCGAGAAAAATGAATTTCAAAATGCTCTAAATTGTTTTATTAAATCCAATCAGTTGTCTGAACACTCAAGAACATATGCAAGAATATATCAATGTTTATTGAAATTAGGAAAAGAGTTGGAGGCAAAGCCATATATTAAAACGGCATACACTCAAAATCCTAAACAAGACAAGGTAGCTATTCAATACGCTGAATCACTTATATTTGAAGGGAAATCAGAATTAGCAATTGATATTCTTGAAAAGATCCTAAGACGAAATAAAACTTATAATCCAGCTAGAAAATTACTCGAACAGATAAGATATGAAATTACCTAACTATAGAGAATCCAGGTTACTTGAGATAGAAAAAGAAGATTGTTGATTTAAATGAGCTATATAACAAATTTGAAAATTTAAGGGTGCTGATTCATAATAAGCTGAAAATTCCTCAATGAAAGAAGGTGTAGCTGATTTGATTGATATACTAACGAATTTAATCCAAGATAAAACTTTGGATATTTATCCGCATTTTAAAGAGTTTTGCCTTTTTAAAGAAAAGGGACTTAGGAAAGATGCCTTTAGATCGCTTAACCTTTTTATTAATGAGGCAGAGGCCTGGCAGCCTAAACAGAAAAAGGAATTTGCTCACTGGCTTTTTAAATTGTTTGAGGAATCAGTGGATATACATGATGTACTAGTACATCCACTTGAGGAAAACATACTAAAACCAATTCTTGATGAGTGGTTGTATGAAAATCCAAAAGACCCTCAACCATATAGATGGTACGGTTTATTCTTAAAAACAGAAAACCATTTAAAGTACCTTGAAACGGCACTAAGAATTGGTGGAAAGAGTGAACAAAAAGTGTTAATGGCAATCATTAACTATTATCTTAATTTCCTTAATTTTTCTTTTCACCACATTTCTGAGGATGCCTACCTTGGCGATATTTCAGAGGATCAAGACATTGTTTTGAAAATCGAAAACCTTTCTAAAGAAATCACAAATGTTGATAGTAGAAAGTATGTAGCTGAAAGTGTAAACTACTACAAAAATCTGTTAAGCGATTGGATTGCTTTTAAAAATGAGGGTAAAAAAGGTTTTCTTAAATGGTGTGCAGATAATGGTAAAGAATATGGATGGACTAACTCATATTATTATGAATAGTTAGTGATGATAATAATGTTATTCAACAATAAAAGCGCTGTTCTTGAATAAAAGGACAGCGTTTATTTATAAGGCCAGATGGGAGAAGATCAATTAGAATGAAATTGAAATTGTAAATAAGTGCACTTAAAGTAATGTAGTTTAGTTCAAGATGAGTGATAAAATAATTAAAAAAGTAAATGAGTGAGGTTAATTTGAGTATGAAAGAAATTTGGGAAAGATGGGAACCAGTACAGAGTTTCCCTAAGAGAATTTATTTACAGAGTCTAATTGATAATAAAAATGGTCTTACTTTACTATTTGAAACAGAAGATGATAAAACAATAGCATTTAATTTCGACAGTGGAGTTTTATCTTATAGAAATATCGATGAAGGAGATATGTATCAGACATTATGCGATTTAGATAAGGAGTATGGGGGTGAGTTCTATAGTAAGTGGTCACTTTTTAAAGTGGAAAATTCTTCTTATCTTAATTGGTTTAAGAAAGAGGGGTCTGGGAAGTGGGATTACAAAGATGATGTGAAGCACTATGTATTTATGACATCCGATGATGTTGTCGAAGTTTTATCAAACTATTCACCATCAATTAGACTTTAAAGTGAAGATGAGTTCTTATTGAACTATAGGGTGTTTGCTAACGGCTGGTACATTAGTGTAAGATCACCGAAGCAATGAAAGCACAAAACAAAATATTAAAGATTTCTCGTTTACAACATTTGTATATGAAATGACCGATACATATGATAGTTTGCGTGCGTCAAAATTCGTTGTTTAGTTTTCAAACTAACAATCGGATTGGGGGAACAATTGTTTATGGAACAAGTATCAAGTCAAAAAACTGATGATCTTGTAAAAAAGCTAAAATTCATATGGGACATTGAAAAGCATTATTGGTATCCCCTTTATGATTGTAAACGAAGCGATGTTATTGCATTTAACGCTGAATATATTGAGGATATTGCAGATAAAGTATCAGAAATTCAGAACTTCCTATTAGGTCATAATAATAATCAAATCTATGAAATGCACGAAGACCGTACCTTGTGGATTGTTGAAACAAATTCTCTTGACCCTTCTTATGATGGTCGTTATTGTGAGAGGTTTTGGTTCAGTAAAGACTTTAACTGGATTATTTATGCTTCACACGAATGCTCTATTTCATTTGGTGGGAAAAAATTGATCTCTTCACTTAAAGAAAAATGGCAGGATTGGGAGTTAAATTTATTTCCATAATTGGTTCAAGTTTAGGTTTACCCTTATATATCGGGGTTTCCCTAAAATATATCAAAAAATCAACATTAAAATTTAACAGAGCCTATACTTAAAAAAATGGAGAGGCTTAATATCACTAAAATTATAAATTTAGTTGTTGCAAATTTGATATTGTTAATAATAAATAATAAAGGTAAGAAATTTTTTTATGATAACACTCCTTGCCTCCATATTTCAGTTACGGTTAAAGTAAAACAAAGGTTTCATATTAATCTATTCAGAATAAAATTAGGATGACCTTTTTAATAAGAACAGTAAATTCTAGATAATTGGAGCTAAACAATGACTATACATTGTATTACTTATGACAGAAAAGGTAATGAGCTAGCAATCATATTTATTAACCGTGGATTTCATTATTCTATTTTTTTTAGAAATAATTTAGGGAGCATTACTAATAAAAACTACCCTCAATTATTTAAGTTTTACAATTTTTATGGTGTCTCACCAGAATACTATGGTCGACATATTGAGCAACTGGTTAATGAACTTAAAAATCACTGTCCTTTTGTTGAAGGCCATCAACAGAAAATGGCTGTTCTAATAAAAAGAATCTCGGACCCTGGCGTATGGAAAGTGGGTTTTTACGGAGACTAATCTTTCCTCTATATAAAGGATTCCACCAAAAGCACTTTTCAGGAACAAAGAATAATCAAGCGCTATAATCATGATGAACTTTCAAAAACAGACTGATCAAGGAGAAAAATGGTTAGATATTTTCAATAAAGAATATCTTATTTTTTAAAAAAGGGGGGGATAGTTATGAGCTTAGCCAGTTATATTGGGTGTAATGTAGAACTACCTTTAAGTTCCGAAGACTCAAATGATGTATTACTAATCGGTAATTCATTTTCGGAGTATTATCATCGATTAAATGTAAAAAAGTATCAATTCACTACTTGTTTGGTCTATGAGGTTTCAACCGATTGGGGAATCGATATTTCAATACACACTAATTCAGAAGTAAATGCTGTATCAAAAAAAGAAATTCATAAGACTATGCTAAATAATGGATAAGTTCCTGAAACCAGGAGAGTACTTTGAAGTTTATAGTTGTTGGTTAGGTGAAGAAACTGAGAAGAGAGAAAATGAGTTTACCCTAAAAATAAAGGACTTTAATGTAGATCAAATTGAAATAACAGAAAAAACGTATGTAAGAGTTGTTAAATAAAAGTTTTTAAATAACGATATTCTGCAAACAAAGTGCAAATGTGTAATAACATTCGTGTCTTTTTTTTATGTAAAAGGCCATATTGGAGAAGATCACTTATCATGGAAATAAGTATTATGGAACGTTTTACTCGAACTAAAATGAAAGGTTATTACAATAATAGAAGGATATGTAACGGAGTTAATATTAACATCGTCTATACAGTAAAGGAGGGGATATATTTGAAGTTTAAATGCTTTAGTATTTTGTTTTTCCTAACGCTATCACTTTATGCTTGTAATACTTGGAAAGACCCGAAGGAACATTTAGGAGAAATGTTGCATTGGATTCTATAATGGAACAATATGACGCAATAAGCAGTGATATGGAATATGTGGCTATTGATATGAGTAATTTCGAAGAAGTAGATGAAAGTGATAAAGAAGAAATTTTAAGTTACTTCAAGGCAAAATATAATGTTGACGTAATGGTTGCAACTTTTGAACAACTGAAAGAAAAGGGATTGTATGATCCTGAAACAATGTCTTTGGGTGGCGTGCTTCTTAGAATAGAAAAGGTTGATTTTAAGTTCAATAACAATATCTTTTTTGAGGGTTCCAAGTATCGTTCGGGTCTAGGGGCTGTTGGAGTAGAGGTTACTGTTCATTATAAAGAAAATAAATGGAAATCCAAAGAAGTAAAAATGACTTGGATTAGTTAATTATTTATTGTGATAACAGTGCGTTTGTTTAATAATTCTCTTCAGTAATTAAACCGCTTATCCTGAAAATTAGCATAAGTGTTTTAAAGTGTAAGTAGATACTTATCTGTACCTTTATTAATGAATAAATTGTATTTCTTTACAGATTATAGTTAGAGGAGGTGGAAAATGAAAACAATTATTCATTCGCTTGTTCTATTACCAATGACCCTTTTAATTTCATTACAAATTGCTTGTGCGGAAGATTTCAATCGTAAAGGTTATAGCGAGGACTTATATAATGCTACTCATGATGTTACACAAGAACAATATCTTAAAAACTTTATGATTGAGCTTTTTATGCCCCATATTGTAAAAGAGACTCAAAAATATTACAAAGATCCTTCTGCTACTGGTTTAACGTACGACTGGGATAATAAATATAATGTTGTTGAAATCCATTACGAAGTAGATCAGGAAATAAATAATGAACATTTCCCCTATACCGTTACTTTTACAGTTACTGTTCATAACGGAGATATGAACAATCAAAAGTTTTTTGGAACAGATACTTTAACGTTTGGTGTTAACCCAGATTTAGTAAACAATAAAGAAATAAAAGATCATCTAGCTATCAAATTAATCGACTATAGACACAATAAACCTAATAATGAGTAGATCATTTATTACATGATCTGCTCATTTCACGTTTTATTTTAGCATTTAACCTAATTTACACTCTTTAACAATAAAAAGACGGAATGTAGAATAAACGTCCCTTTTCTTATTTAACTAACGGGGTGCAATACTTTAATTGAGGTATTTTATATGAGTATAAAAAAACAATCTATGATTACGATTGATGTATCTAGTATTAATACATCACAAGAGTTACATTTATTATTAAAAGAAGCCCTTGAGCTTCCTAATTTCTATGGTGAGAACTGGGATGCTTTTTGGGATGCAATAACAGGTCTTATTGAACTACCAGTGAAAATAGAGTTTATTGGATGGGAGAGTTTAGAAGCAAAATTGCCTTCAGATGCTAATGTCTTATTAGTATGTCTAAATGATTTTAATGAAGAATTCCCTGACGAGAGAAGAGATTTCTTATTTCACTAACAGATGCTTTATTTCAGTAACGATCTTCCATAATTAAAGCACTGTTCTTGAAAATGGATCGCTACTTTATTATTTATTATGCAAAAACAATTTGTTGAGTTAGCAATGAAAGGATTGAAAATGTTGGATAATCAGGAACAGTCATATCTTCTCTATCAAGAAGGTCTTTTAGAATTCAAGAATAAAGAATTTCAAAATGCTTTAAATTGTTTTATTAAATCCAATCAGTTATCTGAACACTCAAGAACTTATGCGAGAATATATGAATGTTTATTGAAATTAGGAAAAGAGTTGGAGGCAATGCCATATATTAAAACGGCGTACACTCAAAATCCTAAACAAGACAAGGTAGCTATTCAATACGCTGAATCACTTATATTGGAAGGTAATTCAGATTTAGCAATTGACATTCTAGAAAAGATCCTAAGACGAAATAAAACTTATAATCCAGCTAGAAAATTACTCGAACAAATAAGCCATGAAATTACCTAACTATAGAGAATCCTTTTATTCTAGGGTTGCTTATTTCATTCTTTTAAAACTTGTACGCATGCATTTACTATCTCCAATTCAATTAATGAAGAAGTTACCATGGTGTTATGGGGGGTTCAAATATTAATTCTTACCTATACAATTTATCTATTTCATCCTTGTCGTAAGCTAATATGAGTGGAATAAGAGAATTTTTTGTTTTGAAAAAAGCACATTTAAGGTGGTTCGATAGTTTGGAAACAAATGCTTTATTTTATAAGATTAAAAAGGGAATTGTTACGATTGAGGACTATTTGAAATGGTCACAACATTTGTTAGAACGCAATGAATCATCACCTTCTATAAATGCAATTTCTTCGTTCTCAAACGATGATAATATCTTTGAAATTGAGGATTACTTTAAAAGGGCCTTAGAAGAGATAGAAATAAAGCAACCAAGCCACGTGACCAGTGCAAGAGGATATATAGCACATTTAGCTATGAGAATTATAATTCTGGAAAATCCATCAGAGATCCTTGATTTGGCTTATAGGATTTTTCGAATTGTTGGAAAAGAATTACTTTATCCAGATGATTTAATTGAGTGGTATGAGATTAGCGAAATGATTGATATATTACGCTATGGTGATGATGTGCATTTAGAGTTTGAAAAGGACGTTATTACAAAGATCAAAACAGAAGCTAATTTACTTTTGAAAAATGATAAAATGATGAACATTTTTTTTACGAAAAAGGAACGTTAACCAAATAGGAAGTTCAAATAAATAGTATTTAGTTATAAAAAAAACGTTAGGGATTAAATTATACTATATAGAGGATGAATTTCGATGAAAATTGAAATAGGAATAATACCTAAGAAGTGGATTTCGAATATACCCGATGTAGGTGGATTTTTCCCTTTTGCAATTGATGGTAACAAAGATTATATAGTTGATATTTCATTTAGTACTGATAAACATTTAGATTTTCTAACTAGTTGGATAAAAGTAATAAATCAATTTCCAATACATATGCTTGTTGAGGTATACGGACAAGAGGAATTTGAAGGAGTTTGTTTAAGGCATAAGATTGAGTATAAAAGGACTACATATGAAAAAGAAAATGATTGTTTTTATAAAGTAACCATTAAAGATTATAGTGATTTTAGTTTTTTGTTTCCATATGTATATGCAAATGGGAGTATGAATAACTTAGCATTATGGTCTCTACAAAGAGATGTTTTTAGTTTTGGTAAAAGGGAATTTAAAACTCTTACAGGTATCAAGAAAATAGACACCCCGATTATTACTCTCGCTGAGAATGATAGTGTTTTTTGAATCGGTTTTGATGGGGCCTAATTAATGTATTTGTAATCTCTAATGATATACGATTTTCAACAATAGTAAAAATAACAAATACCCTTCCAATAGGAACTACCCTTGTTAAATCAGAGTATGAAGAAGATTGAAATTCAATCTCAAACAATAGAAGCGCTTATCTTGAATAAAGGAAAGTGCTTTTTCATGTAAAGAAGCATGATTGCTACACAAAGTGATCGCTTTTACATATCGAAAAAGAACTATTAATAGAGTACTTTATAGGAGTGAGATTTTGAAAAATCATATTTTGATTTCTCTTTTAGCCTGCCTATCTATGTTTATTAGTGGATGTAATTTTTTACAAGGGGATAAATTACCAATTGAGATGGTTGCCTTTAATAGCCTAACAAAGGAGGAAAAAGATAAAATTCTTGTGTCTCCAAAAGATTCATCAGTAAAAAAAGTGACAGTAAATGATGAATTAAGTGAACAGTTTGGCAATAATCTTATCGGTAAGAGGCTATATGCAGTAATATTTAATGGTACTGAAACTGATTCTGTAGGCAAACTTATTGTGTATGTGGATTTGAATAAAGAGACCGTTGTGGGAAAAGGTTACGAGAAAAAACAAATAATTGATTCTCCACAAACGGGTGCTTTAGTTTAATAATGATCTTCAAAAATCAAAGCTCTGCTTGAAAAAAGGGTTATAGTTTTTTTGAAAATACCTCAAGAAATGAGAAGCACACTTTGAAATGGAAAAGGAATTGTGAGTAATTCATTTAAACTAAAGGCACAGAATAGTTGAAAAACCAATCAGAAGAAGAGGACGGAAAATGGCATCGAATGACAGGGAAATGATGAATACTGCTTTAAAAAAAGTTGCAATACCTTTTTTAAGAGAACAAGGATTTAAAGGCTCATTACCTCACTTTAGAAGAAAAAATGAAACTAACATAGATTTAATTACTTTTCAATTTAACAAATGGGGAGGCTCATTTGTAGTTGAATTAGCGATTTGTACAATAGAAGGTGTAACAACACATTGGGGAGAGTACATTCCGCCAAACAAAGTTACTGCCCATGATATAAACGAAAGATTTAGGTTAGGAGCCAAATCAATTGATGAAGACGGTATATGGTTTGATTTTGAAAATGCAAAATCAGTAGAAGATTTTGAGAAAGTAGCATCCATTGTTGTAGATTTATTAAATGTATCTGACCGTTCGTGGATTACCAAGTTCTTCAAGTAATTGCAATCTTCTGCAATCAAAGCGCCTTTATGGAACAAGGAGATGATAGGAGGTTATGTAAGTGAAGATGTAGAATAACTAATGGTAGAGAGAAGAATGGGGGTATTCATATTATTAAAATATTAAATTTAGGAATTACATTCATACTATTAATAATAATAAATTGGGGAATTACAAAGATTTTTGATATAAACTTTGTTGATGCATCTTTTTATGTTGGATTAATCGGTATTGTTTTTGCACTTTTAACAAATTCATCAGGTGGCTTTATTAGTGATTCATTAAACATAACTGTGCAAGGCGAAACAGGAATTAAAATCAATAAAGAAGAGAAAAAGTTTCAACCATCATTTATCCTTATCGCATCAATTTTCTATTTAGTAGGAGCTATAGTTGCTACGCTTATTGTATATAAAGAATACTTTTAGGTCAGCAATTTCCTTCAACAACAGAAGTAAGCGCCTTTCTGGAACAAGGAAAGGTGCTTAGTTCTGTTGTTGAAATGTCAGATTGAGGAAAATCACTTAGAAATCGATCGATATTTGTGAAGGGGTTCACTTAAACAAACGGAGCAGGTTACTGCAATAAGGAATAAAATTAATAAAAGTAGGTAAAACAATGAAATTGATTGGAAGTAAAACAGAACAGAATATAAGAGAACAATTGATTAAATCATATAAATATCTGCTGAATGATAAAAGTAATAAAAAGTTGTTGTCTGTAATAGAGAGTACGTTCCCCAATATGAAATCAGCATACATCATTGATTGGATACCAGAACAAGGCGAGGATATTTATACAGTTCTTATAAATACAGAAACAATAACTAAAATTGAAATTTCTCGTGTCGATACTAATGTTAAACCTGTAATTGAAAGCATATCTGTTACTAATTTCAGAAAGAGTTTAAGTAAGATAAGGCAGATTAAACTTGCTGTTGCAATTGATCTGGCTAAAAACAATTAGCAGCTTATTTAACAAACAAAGCGCTTATCTTGAAGAAAGATAAGTGCATTTTTCATGTTAAAAGGCCATTTTGCTGAAGATCAATTAGAATAAAATTGTAATTGTAAAGAGGTGTAACGGAGTTTACTTCAAGATGGAGTGATAAAATAATTAAAAAAGTTAATGAGTGAGGTTAATTTAAGTATGAAAGAGATTTGGGAAAGATGGGAACCAGTACATAGTTTCCCTAAGAGGATTTATTTACAAAGTCTAATTGATAATAAAAATGGTCTTACTTTACTATTTGAAACAGGAGATGATAAAACAATAGCATTTAATTTCGACAGTGGAGTTTTATCTTATAGAAACACCGATGAAGGAGTTTTGTATCAGACATTACGCGATTTAGATAAGGAGTATGGAGGTGAATTTTATAGTAATTGGTCACTATTCAAAGTTAAAAATTCTTCTTATCTTAATTGGTTTAAGAAAGAGGGGTGTGGGAAGTGGGATTACCAAGATGATGTGAAACACTATGTATTTATGACATCCGATGATGTTGTTGAAGTTTTATCAAACTATTTACCATTAATTACTCTTTAAAGTGTAGATTAGTTCTTATTGAACTATAGGATGCAAATGTGTAGGATTCGTGTCGTTCTTATGGTAAGAGCCATATTGGAGAAGGTCAATTAAAATTAAAATGAAAGTGTGATAAGTGTATGTGAAGTACACTTAAACTTAAAGGAGAGTTAAGTGGAAGAAGTGATAACATTAATTGGACTGAAAAGTAGGTGAAGTGAAATGTTAAATAAACAAGATGGCAAGATTAATGAAATAGTTTACCACAACACTTCTTACTATAACGGAAAATATAGATATTTCCCGACGATTACAGATTTAAAGTGTATTTTAGATGAAATTATTAATGCTAATTCAACTACAAATTATATAAGAATCACACCATTTTATATTAATGAACTATTGGATATGCAAATTGAGTTTGAAGAATATATATTTTTTATAGAATGTAGAGATTGGTTTGACGAGAAAATTCAGGAGGAACATATTATAGATTGTCTAAATGTTCCAGATACATCAAGAGTACATAATGATTTTAGGTTAGGTTCAATATTATATCCTCTATGTCAAAAAGAAGATGTAAGGTCATTTAAAATTGCTCTTGAACAATATAAGGAGAAATTAAGAGAAATTCTCCCCATAATGATGGAAATTGCAAAAAAAGAAATGGAATTAACAGATGATCATATACCATTCGGATATTTCTGCTTTGAAATACATAGTGGGTGAAATAATAGTTGTTAAACTAAAAGGGGCGTTAATACATCAATCATCTACAGCAACAAAAATGCTGATCTTCCACAAAAAGAAGCGCGTTTATGAAAGAAGTAAAATTCAATCATTAGTGATCTTCAAAAGTAGAGGTGCATTTCATGTTGAGGTGTGCCTTTTATGATGAAAGCACAGGATATTCTGTATCATAGATAGAATAATTCTAAGAGGAAATGAAGAAATGAACTGATACAGATTCTATTTAAGTAGGTGATTAAAGTGATAAGAGCTGCAACTTTTTATAACAGAAAAAACGTATGTAAGAGTTGTTAAATAAAAGTTTTTACATAACTATATCCGCAAACAAAGCGCCTTTTCATGAATAAGGGAAGTCCTTAAGCGCCATTCTTGAATTAGATGTGTTTTACAATATCCAAGTTAGATATAACAAAAGATTACATGAATGGTTTAATTATATATAGTATATTTCTGCTACTCAACATTTTTTATTTTGCTCCGAAATATAAGGATGAAAATTAAAATCCAAAAACTCCATACCTCAAAAAATCCACTATTTTCCCATATGACTGCAAATGGAACCTGGAAGGTTAAAAACGCTAATATGCCTGAAATTGCAATAATAAACAGTTTAATAATCATATTCTAATTGAACCTCCATTTTTCATAATTTTACAATACCGTTAAAATCACATAGATACAAGGACGGAAACTTGAAATGTCTATTTTAAATATTAATTTCTAAGTTCTACAGAACATACATCTAGTCCTATGTTCTAAATACATAAATGAAATGTTCCCTCTACAAACTAATGGCGAGTTAATTCAAAAAACATCTTCAGCAATAAAAGCGCAAGAGTTTAAGAACGAAGCTGTCATTAGAGGCAGCTTTTTTGTTATTGACTATAGGGACAGGGTAGTGAAACAATACGCTGTCATTTTCTAAATTATGTTAGTATTGTCTTATTATGTACTGGAGGGAAAAATATTGAAGAGAATGCCGTTCGAACCACCAACAGAACACTATGATGAAAAAATAGAAACAATTGATGAACAAATATGTTATTTAATTGAGCAACGGAAGGAACTTTCAAATAATAACCCTGGTTTTCCAACTAAAGAACTTATTAATAAATGGTCAATGAAATATAACTTTTATGAAGATTTTCTAAATAGTGTTTTCTCGCATTTTTTAAATGAAGAGATATATAAACCTGCTGTGGAACCAAAAGGATTTCTGCAAAATATACCAATGTTGAAATCATTCGAAAAAGATGGTGTTTTTTATACAGTAACATTTGTTCGTCAATTTAAAAATGCAAGTGTTGTACATTTTACCATTGATAAAGAAGATTCAGATAAAGATCAACTTAGGTTTGAAGAACATTCATTTTTTGACCTCTTTATAGAAGGTGAAGGGGTTGATTATGACTGCCGAAACAATTTTGGTGGTGGATCAGGAACTCATCATTCTTTTACATTTACCGTATCGCCAGCTTTACCTAACGATCTTTCAAATATAAAGTTAACGTTCAAAGAATGCAAAATGCCATTCCAAAAACCAACAGGGTTTGAATTTGTTATTCACACAGACAAATAAATAACTTGTTTAATAATAAGTATATTTTATTTAATTAAAGGGTCCCATAAGAAAAGGGTAATAAATTGAAAAATAATCTAAGTAGTGTTCTAATCCAATAAGGAGATGAAAGAATGAAAAAGTATTACTTCTTGCTTTTATCAATTCCATTTATTATCACTAGTGGGTGCGGATTTAATGGTGAATATGTACGTTGGGGAGATACAGTGCCCGTTGTTGACACAAACAGACTAGAAAAGAATAATATTCCTTATAAAATTAAAGACAATAAAGTATATATTCCAGAAGATGCCTTTGATAAAGCAATTTTATGTTGTTCATAAACTGTTGAAAAACCAAATGAAACATAGGTAATGTTAAGGAATTCTACAGCAATAAGATTTTCAGCAAACAAAGTCTAATAAAAAAGATCTTATAAGTAGTAAAATAATGAAATTAAGTGTTTTTTACTCAAAAAAGCCTAAACCCTTATTAAAGTGTACCCTTTGTAAAGGACAATTTTAAAAAAGCCTAGGCTGCATTAATGAGATGATCTCTGTATTGAACAGGGGTCATCTTATTTAAATTCCATTGATATCTATAGTAATTGTAATAAATCATATATTGCTTAATTTCTTTTCTCAATTCATCTAGAGTTGTACATGCTTTAATAGAGGCTTCATCTTTAAGATGGCCAAAGAAAGATTCCTGGGGAGCGTTATCCCAACAGTTTCCTCGTCTCGACATAGATTGTTGTAATCCTAACTTTTTAACCGCCTTTTGAAAGTCCGGATGTGTATAATGGACTCCTTGATCTGAATGGATTAATGCGTCTTTTGCTTTCTTGAAATTTCTGTTTCTCTGTAACTTCTTGAGAGTATCCGTAGCTAAATTTAGGGTCATTCGATCAGACACATGATACGCAAGGATTTCACCCGTCGAGCCATCCTTTATAGCTGATAAATAAGCCCTCATTCCTTTTCCAAAATGGAGATAAGTGATATCAGTTAAGAGCACTTTCCATGGTATTCCTTGCTTAAATTGTCTATTTAAAAGGTTTGGTACAACCCTATGCTCCTGTGTGGCTTTCATCATTCTTCTATAAGGATTCGCTTTTCTAATAGGGCAAATTATACCGTATTTTTTCATAATACGTCGGATACGTTTCAAATTGTAGACAACATTAAATTGACCCGCCAATGTCATTTTGATTTGACGTGCCCCTTTCTTGCGGTTTTTAAAATTGAAGGCTTTTAAGATAATCTCCTTTACTACTTCATCTTTTTTATCCTTTTGTATTCTTTGTTCTTGTGACTTCTCAGTAAAATAATTATAATAACCACTTCTTGAGACGCCAGCTAGTCCACAAAGATAGCTCACCATATTTTTTAATTGATATTTTTCGATTACTAAATGAATGAGAAGATACTTTTGACAAGGGGGAAGGACTATTTCTTCATCCTCCTTTCCGCGAATCGTATCTTTTTTAATAGTTCGTTTTCAGCCTTTAGTAAGTTGATTTGTGCTTCTAAGCGAGCATTCTTCTCCTCTAAAGAAAGTTCTTTTTCTCTAGTACGCCCCGAGTTATCAGCTCTGGTATCACGTAAACCGTCTATTCCACTCTCATCAAATGCATCTTTCCATCTTCTTCTTGCTGATCTAATGCGTTCTTTTCCTAACACATTTACATCAAAACCATATTCCTCAAATATCTCTCTGGCAAACTTTCCTTTTTCTTTCTCCGAAATGAAGATATGTTTAAACTCATCAGTATAAGTGATTCCTTTAGAACTAACAGATTTAACGTATTTATTAGTAGATAGCTGCATAATCTCTTTTTCTGTAAAAGTCTTTTTACTCATAATAATATTTCCCCAGTCCCTGTTGTAATTTCTCTAGATGTGTTTATTAATTATACAAAAAAGTACCCTATAGGTAGACTTTTTTTATGTGTCTACTCTATGGGGTACATTTTAATAAGGATGTGCGCTTTTTTCATTCTATACGAGAGTATTTCTGTTAACTTGAAAGGAATTTAGGGAGATGTATAGAAATTTAAAACTATAATTTTATAAGGGAAGGTGGACTTAATATCAAGTATCTTAAGTTGCTATTAAATGATTTTAACAAGTTATTTGTATTTTTAAGAGAAACTACATTTTTAAAGTATTTTGTATTAATTATAATTGTTCTTTCATTTACAGTTGGATTTAAACCAACAACAGATGACTCCGATATAATAAATTCCATAAAACCCACTAAAGAAGATCAATATGTACTAATGTCATTCTTTAATAGTACGCCTGAACAATCAATAAATGAGAGTACTTTTCTAGCTCAGAATGAGATTGATTCTATACTTAAGAGGCATCAAGTATCATATTATCGGTCTGTAACAGATTCTAATCTTGGGAAAGAACTTAATATTGATAAGTCTCCTACTTTTATGGTTATAAGTTATGAAGGTATAGTATTACGTACTAATAATATTAAAGATGTAGGAAAATATTTTAAGCCTGTCCCAAAAATTGAATAAACATATCTTCAGCAATCGAAGCGCTGTTGTCGAGGAACCCAATTAACGGTGTCATTAAACATATGACAACTTCATATCATATACAAACTAATATGAGTGGAGGAAAAGTTGTGAACTTAGTTGGTTATTTATTTCCTATCGTTTTACCTCTTCTGATATTAGTTTGTATTATAGGCTTTACTAGGGAAATCTTTAAAAAGAGAAGTTAAGGGTTAGGTGACTAATTAGTGTTCAAACAACAAATGATCTCCTACAAAGCGCTTATCTTGAAAATAAAGGTAAGTGCTTTTTCATGTTAAGGCCAGTTTGTTGGGGACTGAGTTCTTACATCTTAGAATAACTGGTTTAAATTGAGGTTATCGCTTCTTTTGCTATATGTAGCTTTGTCGCTTACTTATCAATAAATAAAATTCATAAAGGAAAGTAATGGTTCTTATTCCACTAAAACTGATATATATTAAAATTTCTGAAACCTCTAAAATAATAAGGAATAGACATAGACATTTTGTATGAAAGTTATTTAAAAAAATTTCATTGGTGGAAGTGATCGAGTGAGAGCAAAGAGGCTGATTATAATTTTTTTATTAGTGTTAATTGGAGTTCTTGAATTACTTTTCTTAAATTTGAACTCACAAAAATATGTTTATATAACAATGTTTAATACCTTAATACCAATACTAAGTACAGTAATTATTGGGATGTTTTTCACAATAGTTGACTTAGATCTTTCTAAGTCATTTATGAGTAAAATTACAACATATATTTCTATTATCTTGTTGATATGTGTCCCTATAATTTATATTACAACTAAACCTGAATTTACCTATTCAGAAGCCTCAAGGTAGTATTAAGCAAAAAGAGAAAGTGGAAATTATAGAAAATCATTCTAAAACTATAAGTGATAATAATGATAAACTGTATTATTCTATTAAAGGGATGAAAGATGGGGTATTAATCCATTTTCAATTTGATCCATATACAGGAGAACATATTACATTAAGTCTTAAATAGCATTTAAGGTTCTTGGATTGATAAGCGGCACTAGTCTTTGCAAATCCTGAAACATTAAAAGTCACTGTTGCTTGTATGCATCAACACATTAGAAACACAGTTAATGCGATTAAGAGATAAATATATATTATAATCTTCAACAACCAAAGCGCGAATGTATAAGTACATTTGCGCTTTATTTATTAAAGGACCTGCTAAATGTGAAGCAATTCGGAGACAATTATAGTATACCTAAAAAAAAAATTGAATGGATGATAAAGCATGTTTGATAATATAAACTTTTGGACAAATGAAAATTATTTCAGATTAGAAAAATTAACTGAAGATGATGTACAAGATGTTGAAAGGAAGCTAGGTGTAATTTTGCCTAAAAGCTATATTGAATTATTGCTTCTTCAAAATGGAGGATATATACACTTTAACAATTATCAGGTTGATAATTATCACCTATTTATTGATCACTTGAGGGGAATAGGTGCTGGAGGTCTTTTAGAAAATGAATACTTGCTAAATGAATGGGGGCTACCTTTAGGACTAGTCTTAATTTCAGGTGACGGTCATAGCTGGATTGCTCTTGACTATCGTTATCAATCGAGTGATCCACCAGTAGTATATATAGATATTGAAAGTGATACTATTATAAACATCGCTTCTGATTTCGATAATTTCTTAAAAAAGCTCTTATCCTTTAAAGAAGTTGAAAATAAAGTACTAAATAAAGCAGATTTTACACCAAACTCTCAAATTGATAGGAATCCTTTTGTTACAAAATATTCAATTAATGACTTAAGAAGTGAATTGAAAAATAGAGGAGTAATAATAATCTTTGAATATAAAGGTGAGGAATATAACATTACCGACGATAAAAAAGGGTTTCATTTTTCCTCAAATAATGAAACTCAATCTTTTCTAACGGGGCAGGATAGTGAAAGAAGAATTAAACTTTTCAATAAATGAGTAGGTGATTATTTTGAGACAAAGTTGTAAGGAAATAATGGACAAGCTACTAGCAACAAATTACATTGATGCAAAGTTAAAAGACTTAACTTATGACCATAAATCTCTCACGGTAGAATTAAAATATGGCGATTTAAAAGGAAATAAAAATGATTATATTGTCATTTTTAAGGGTTGTTTTTCGGTAAGCTTTAACACTTGGCTTGAAGGAATGATTGGAACAGTACCTAATAATCCAGACGACTTAGATTTTTTTCTCCACAATGTTGAAGTTGAAGAAATCGAAGTTAACGGCATCCAATTATATAAATGTTCATTAACAATACCAATGATGGATTGCCAAATTACTTGTGTATCAATAGAAATAAATTATCCTTATTAAAGTAACGGGTTGCGTTAATTCAATTACCTTCTTCAGCAATCAAAGCGCAATTATAGATGATTGCGCTCATATTATGTTTTGGCCCATATAAAATGGAAGATCTCTCTTGCTCAATTTGAAGGATTTTGAAATAATTGGTATTAAGTTAACTAGCAGTTAAATTGAACAAGGGGGAGAAACTTTGAAGAAGAAAGGCTTCATTCCTTCAATAATCTTTTGGAGTATTATTTTGGTTTTTATTTTAATTTTAGCTTTGTTTGTATTTTGGGGCGAAGATATAAGAGAAAAAATAAAAGAAGGATTTACAGATGATGAGCCAGTATCAGTTGAAAGTAATTAATTATTCAATTATAGGACACTGTTCTTGAATAAGGATAGTCGCTTTTTTTATTATACAGATGAACTTTTCCTTTTTAAGTTGAACTTGTTTTAAGAGGAGGAAATGATGAAACAGGCATTAGGAATATTTATTAGTTTTTCAGCTATTTTTACATACCTATTTATAGATACTCTTTATTATTTTCGTCCTATTGAAGAGAAAATAACAAATGATATTACGGGAGTTTCAACAGTTATATATAACTATCCTTCGATGTATTGGTTAATTTGTATCATTTTAATAATTACTTTTATTCTTGGAATATACCTTATTTTAGCAAAGGAAAAGCAACCTGAAGAAGGTCCACTCTGTGATACTTCAAAATAACCAAATGGGCTGGATGATTGTTCTCGGAGTCGGGATCACGGCATTAAATAACTCACAAGAATAAAGGATTTTTGTAACATCTTTAAGTTTATTTGTAAGTTATTTGTTATTTTTGCAGCTTATTCACTACATAACAACACTTTAGTGAATTTTGTGATCTTAAGCAATTAAGCGCAATAGTAGAAAAGGGACCGTCATCGACGTCCCTTTTTTGTATCAACTAAAATAGGAACAAGCAGGTGATAACAATCTATATGGAGAATATTAGGTAATGATTATATATAGATTCGGGGGAGTATTAATGGAGTGGCGTAAAGATGATTTTATGGTTAGTGACAATATCGAACTTATAAACTTAGATGCTGTCCAGAAGTTTCTTTCTACAACATATTGGGCATCAAATAGATCAATAGAAACGATTGAAAATAGTATTAACAACTCACTTTCGTTTGGATTATACCATAGAGGTAAACAAATTGGATTTGCGAGAGTAGTTACAGACAAGGCTGTTTTTTCTTGGATTTTGGATGTGGTTATAGATGATAAATACAGAGGTAATGGATTAGGAAAATGGTTAATGGAGTGTTTATTTGAGCATCCAGAAATAAAATATACTGCATTTGCTTTGGCGACTTCCGATGCTCATGAATTTTATAGTAAATTCGACTTTATAAACAATAAATGTATGACCAAACCTTTACTGACTAAATAATTAACATTAATTTTGGGGAAATTTATTTGAATTAAGGAGATTATTTTCTATAGAACTTGAAGTGTTTAATCAGAAATAATTTATCTTTTTTTTATTGTCATTTTAAAAGGAGTGTTTTCATGCCATTAGTAAAGGTATATCTCAAAAATAGGATAGATATTGATAAACAAGGAATTGCAAATAGATTAAGAAATATAATGCAAAAAGTCTTGCATGTACCTTTGGAAGATGGACCAGTGCAGTTTTTAGAAATTGAAGAATCAAATTGGTTTATGCCAGAAGGATGGGACGAAGAATTTGTTTTTATAGAGGTATTAATGTTTCCAGGTCGAAAAAAAGAGACAAAAGAAACATTAATATCAGAATTTGCAGAGGCATTATCACAAACCTTGAATATAAGTAAAAATTCTATAATTACAACATTACATGAACCTAACCTTGATAATTGGGGTATAAGGGGTGGAAAGCAAGCATCTAGTGTAGGAATTAATTTTGACTTAGACGTATAAATTTTTAGTTCTAAAACATTAGAGTAACCAATCTTCAACAATCAAAGCGCCTTTCTGGAACAAGGAAAAAGATGCTTATTAAACTTTTACTAGTTTACACGGTTCTTGTTCGAATAATAATTAAAGTGCCACCTAAGGAGAAAGAGTAAAGGGACCTGTGATTTAGTAACTATTTTCCTTTAATTATTAAAATTCAGCCTAAATACTTAGCACTATAACATTATGGAGAACTAGTCTTTTAGATGTGAACTTACAGACAATCATTTACAAATACCTCCTAAATAGGTAAAGTTTACTAGAATTCATAGTTAAATACATAAGGAGGAGTTCGTTTTGAGTAATAAGATTAGATTTTCAATATTTATTGTACTTTTAACATTTACTTTATTATGTGGATTAGATGGTAATCCTGCAAATGCAAAAGAAGCTAGTGAAGAGAAAGTTAAGATTACAAAAGAGTTTTATATTGATAAGTTAGAAGATGGTAGGGTGGAAGTTTTAGATAAAGTCATTAAAATAAATGAAAAACAAGCTGATAAAGTTTTGACGGAAATGGGATTTAGTACAGAAGAGATTAATCAAATAACACCTGAAATTAAAATTGATATTGCAAAGAATGGTGGGAAAAAAGTAGAAACAAACACAGAAGAAGTAAGTTATAGCATGTATGATCCGGTAAGTAATAGTAGTTATGAAATCAAAGGGAAATCACTAGATGAAGTAAAAGAAAAGGCTACAAAAAAGGCGAAGGAAATCAATGAGTCAAGAAGAAAAGATAAAGGAAATGAAGCTCAAACACAATCAGTAGGTAGTACTAGAGTTTTAGCAGGCGGTTTTGATCAGACATATAATGGATGGGATAGGGTAGATGCCGAACATGATTGGAAAGGACAAACGTATGTTATTTACAACGGAAGAACATCAAATGGAAGTGAGTTAAGATATTCTGTTTATAATAACTTTCATTGGGATTCTCAACCCTTTGCGAATTTCAATGACGAATTTGCAGTTTGGTTTAATGAACGTGGTACAAAATACGCTCCTAATAAAGATTCTTTGGTTTCATATACTGGTTCAACAAGTACAGTTTCTCGTGAACTTACTTCAAAACTTAAAGAAGACGATTTATATGGAACGACTTGGGAATTTAGTTGGTCATCACCATATGTAATTTATAAAGTTGCTGGTTGGGGAAAACAAGAAGTAAGATTACATAGTAATGAAATGCATGGGAGGACCTATACAGTTCAAGGAGCCCATTTTCATCCACACTTCCCTGGCGGCAAGTCAATAGATGTCGGTGTTGGGGGAATCACTTTTGGGTTGGCTGCCGGAGATAAATGGAAATGGACGGAGTCATTTATAGTAAACGACTAATATTGATCTCACTTGTTTTGCTGAAGAATTTAGATAATATAGTTAGGGGGGGAATATGCAAAGAAAATATATAATTATTATTTTATTGATAGCAATAATAATTATGTTAACAAATGTAAGTGGTTCTATCTTTAAAACAGTTAATAAAACGAAAACTCTTGAACAGGAAACCAACTCAATTGTCAATATCAAGATCTCTGAACCTTCAAAATTCCCGTTTGAAATTGTTAGTAAATCTAACGAAATAATTATCGATGATAAGACTCATGAATTCATTTACAGATATAAAGGTGAAAACCCAGAAAGAGAACTAGTATTAATAATTGATAAAATAGTTTATGAAAATGACAATAGAAGTAGTTCAGACTATGGTACAGAAGAATATGAACTAGCAAACGGTGAAGCATCATATTATCTAGAAAATGAGGATGTACAATATCTTACTTTTAATTACAAGGAGTACCTAGCTAGAATCGTTTATGACTTTCAAGGGAAAAAGCCTTTAAACGTACAAGAATTAGTCAAGTTAGCTAACCAAGTAATTGAGTGAAATTTTAACGATTAATAGAGTCAGTTTAATTAACTGACTCCATTAATATTATATATGAAGATTCATATGTTGGTGATAACAATGCGGTTTCACATATTTTAAGTTCTTTACCAAGCAATGAACATTTAGAATGGGTTGAACTTAAAACTAAGGAAGAACCTTATGGAATAAACATAAATTATAATTTAGAAGTAGAACAAAAGATTACGAAGAAGCAGTGATATACAACGGTACATTTTTATTGTCATTAATTCAAAATTCTGACAGGATAAACTTTAATTTTGAGAATTAGAATATAAAATAACGAGGGTAAGACTAGAAGAATTGTATGGAAGAGAACCAAATGATTTTACGAATGAAAAAGAGTTGAAAAAGTTTGTTCAACTACAATTGGAAGATTAAAGCAATGTAAATCAGCTTCTTAAGTAGAATGTATTACATTACGGTATCTTCAGCAATCAAAGCGCTGTTGTTGAGGAATACCAGTAAATTAATCGAGTCATTAGACATAGGTGAACTTCATATCATATACAAACTAATATGAGTGGAGGGTAAAATCTTGGATTTACTGGGTTATTTGTTTCCTATCGTTATACCTTTCTTAATATTAATTTGTATTATAGGTTTTACTAGTGAAGTGTTTAAAAAGAAATGTTAAAAGTCAAAGTTTTCGATCAGCAAATGTCTACCAAAAAGTGCTTATCCTTAAAAAATTATGGATAAGCACTTTTTTATTTTCGAGGCAAATGAGGTATATGATGAATTATAAAAAGGCAGTAAATATGAATCGAGGATCTGTATTTCTAAATTAATTTTTTCCGTTTTGTTTTTAGTAGTCTTATTTCGCTTCCTGTACATAATGGTAACTGGAACAGTAGATGGTATTAATCTTGTTGAAAATAAGGAAACTAGAATAACAAAAGAAGGGTATTTTAGAAGGGAAAAAGGGAGAAATACTTACGAACAATGGTGAAAAAATTGCAGTCGATTCACAAGTATACACAGTGATAGGTGTACTTAGCAAAGAAAGTCCAAACCATATAAAAGACATTCCAGATAATGCAGCAAAATTGGCTGAAGTATTAAACATTGACTCCAAAGATATTGAAAAATCGTTAAGTGATAGTAAAGCATATTAAGTTGAGTTAGGTAAAATAGGCAGAAATATAACATTTACTCAAATGATGCCATCCCCCTTGTATTATGAAGATGCATAGAAAATGTGAATTCCGAAAACTCTTGTTTCATTATACCTAAAACATCGTAAATAAGTTTTGGGTCACCTGTACCGCGCGATTGTTAAGAATTGCAGGCAGAAAATGATCAAACATTATTATGTATAATTGTATAGTGCTTTATAGAGAATAATCCCGTTTTGATCAATCTTTTTTTCGAAACAGGTTCATTTAATTTGAAGTAAAATGTGGATTTTCAGGGTGTTAATGATCAAATTTTATTTTAAAGCTACATTTATGTTTGAAAACTACCTTATCGTTGTAAAATTCGTATTATCCTGACGTTACCCTATAATATTAATATTATTTTATTATAAAACCTCAATTTCACTTATAAAAAGTATCATTAGGGTTTTCATTATGTGATAGTTGATTTTCCAAATAGATATTTACCAATTCATCAATAATTTTACTTAGTCGTAATGCTTGTTCTGAATTAATACCATGCTCATTGATTACTTTATACATTAAATTTCTTGTTGGTTCAATTAAATTTAACTTCAATTCTTCATGATCCATATTGGTCAGGCCTTTCTCATTGTTAATGGATGTATGTATACCTTGAACCATTATATAATTAGTAAATAAATGTTTGTACTGGTATTTATTAGTTGATAAAGTTTCCCCCTACTTTTACTCCTGCATGATCCTCTAAATTTCGGCGTCTTCTTAAATACCTCTCGGTAGTTAAAAGAGACTCGTGTCCCAGCATATCTTGTATGCTTTTGAGGTCAATACCTTTATCAGCAAAATAAGCAGCTGTGTAATGCCTGCAGGTATGAGGAGTAATATTAAACCTCTTGTCTCCTTTTTCATGAAGCATCTTTCTTCGTTTAATAAAAGGAAATATATCGCTAGTTGTTAGTATTAATCTAGAGAATTCAGTACTTAGATAACTAGAATTGTAATGCTCGCCACTTGCTTTAGGAAAAAAGGCAGTTTCATCTACCTCGGATAACTCACTGTTAATTCCTCTTCTTTTACGAAACTCACTAACAACCTCAAGGACATCATTAAAAATCTTAGCATTTCTCTCCTTGTTTCTCTTACCTGTCACACTTAAGAAATAACTATCATTTTTCGGATAATAAAAAAGGGAAGACCATTCAGCTGTTGCCAGTTCATCTATACGTAATCCAGTTGAAACCAATACATATAACAATGTGTAAGCAAAATAGTTTTCTTTTTTAAAGTATTCTAAGAGCTGCTGCACTTCATGATCATAAAAGTCACGATTAACAAGTTGTTCTTTATCGACACTTACCCTTTTTAGCATAATCGTTACATCTTTTTTTAGGGCTCCTCTTTTAAAAAGGTATGTTAAAAATTGCTTAATAACAGATGTTTTTCTTCTTAAAGTAGAAGGAGAAAGATTTTTTTCTTCTATTATATATTGATATTTTTGAACATCTTCCTCATCAATATACCTGGTGCCTCCAAAATGATTTGCAAACTCAATAAATTCTTTAACATCCCGAAAATATTCCCTCTTTGTATTATCTGATCTTTTTTTGCCAATTGTAGGTTCATCATGCAGGAAAAGGTAAAGTAACATTTCGTCCGGAACATGATCCCAGGATACACTTGAAAAACCATTGTCTATGAAAATCTTAAAAAATTGATTATTATTCCAAAATTCTGGAGAAGATAAATTTAAATCATATTTATTACCCTTTAATATAATCTCCATAATTTCCCTCCTGCCTCTCTTGGATAAAGTTGTAAATAGAACCTTGTCCAAGCTCCTACAAATCTTAAACTTCTCTATTTCTAATTTTACACTACTAAAATCTCAAAACCTAGAAAAATCCATGATTTTCATAGGTTTATATACAAATAATAAACAATAAATTTCTTTTATAATATTAATACTTGTATTACCTTAATTTTCTTGTTATTATGTAGTTGACTAATTAAGTTAGTCAACTACATAATACGCATTTTAGGAGATGGTAAAAAGATGGAGGTAGAGAAAAGTATAAGTTTCAATATGGTAGAAAATGTATTTGAATGGTTGGCGAACAATCCTACCACAATAATCAAAAAATTACAAAATCAGATAATAAAATTTATGATGTAACTTTTCAAGAAGGTGATAGAGACGAAAGGATTCTTGAAGCTCGGAAAAGACTTATACGTAATATCAAAGCTATTGATGTTAGTAAATACGATTGCTTCTCAATTCGGAATTTCATTTATTGATTCCTCCAGGGAAAAACAGCTAACCAATTTGAGTAATAAGATTCTCAGAAACTTAAAAACAATAACCTAAAAATATAACCACGGAAATTAAATTAATTAAAACATGGGACGATACATAGCAGGACAGGAGATACTTCCGTTTCTATGTACAAATTAGAAAGGGTGTTTATAGGATGTATAAAATTGAGTTTATTTCCAAAAGAGTACATAAGGAATTAACTAAACTCAGTTATAAGGATCAAGAAATTATTAAAAAAGCTTTGAAGGTTCTTGAATTAGATCCACGTCCTTGTTCTCTACAATATTCTCCACTAAATATTGATAAAAGTATAAAGAGAGTTAAATGTAAAAGAACTAGATTATTTTATCTAATAGACGATACCAGAAAGTTGATCCAAATTGGGAAAATTCAAAATAGAGACTCACAGTCTTATAATAACTATGCTATTAAAGATTGGTTTGCTGGAGTAGCGTAACAGGAGCATTTAAGGAGAAATATAATTATGTACATTACAGTTAATGAACTAGCCAGTATATTAAATAAAACTAAAAGACAAATACAATATATGATTTCCAATAAGTTTGCTCAACCAATTAACCCTGATACCCACAGAAGAGATGGAGGTTATCGCTTTACTTCGACAGAAGTTGAGAGATTAAAGGAAATATACACCAGGAACGATTTGTCATTAAAAGAGGCATCAAGAATAGTCGGAATAACTCCGCAATACTTGAATCAACTTGCATTGGATAATAAAATTCAAAGCAGCATGGTAAGTATAGGACATCGTTTAGAGCGTAGATTTACTAAAGAAAATTGTAAAAAGATTCTTGTTGAATTAAAACAGAAAAAACATTCTAAAAGAAATAATCAGTACGGTAGAAAACTTAGCAATTATAGCAATGGGGTTAGATTGTTTAAGCATATAATACTAGACGATCAAAAGTGTGTAATTGTCAATACAGATCCTTTATCTGTTCTTAATGAAAAAGGTGAATCAGTTAATATTAATAATATAGATATTAATATTGAAGGATGGATAGATAAGCCATATGTTACCAGGAAGGGATTCGTTGAATTTCAAATTCCTATCCCTAAGTACGTAGACCATCCGGCTTACAATCTTTTCTATACATTAATAAAGCAGATAGGACCCAAAAACATTCAATTTTTTGAGACTCCCTTAGGGGATTATTATATAAGAACTAGACAGTCAAAAATTCATATTAGTGATGATGAGTTTTATTTACTACAGAAATTCATTTTAAAAGGCAGAATAGAAAACACAAAAGATTGTATTGTCCTTTCTTCAGGTTTTGATCAAGTGCTCTTAGATATACCTTATGATACACACAAAAAATTAAGCACATTAGCATATAAAAACCAGCAAAGTGTAAATGACTTATTTCTTAATATAATAGAAGAGTTTTTAGGTGAGTTGGATGAAGAGTAACAAAAATATGTTGAAACGATACAAAGCCGCTGCGAGGATAACGCATCATCTGAAGAAAATAGATGATGTTAAATCTACTTGTAATCCTGATGACATTTTAGACTTTATCATTAATAATTTATCAGAAGATCAGCTGATAAAAATAAGTAATGATCTATTTACATTAGAGAGGCAAAAGACAAATAGTAGAAACTACCTTTTAGTAATAGCGTCCGGTATTATTAATTTAAAGAATAACGATCAACATTAAAATATGTAAGTGTAAATTTTAAAAATACTGCAACTAGGAAGTTACGATTTATGAGAAATGACACATTAAAATTAATTGCTATTTTATCGATGTTAACAGACCATATTGGTCTAATCTTTTTCCCTCAAATTGAGTTTTTAAGAGTAGTAGGTAGAATAGCTTTTCCTTTATTCGCCTTTGGGATAGCTGTTGGATCTTACTACACAAAGAGTATCAAGAAATATGCAATTAGACTGTTTGTATTTGCATTGATTTCAACGGTCCCACACTATCTTGTTATAAATAATATGCAATTTAATATACTGTTTACGTTTTTAGTGTCTGTTATAGGCATTGCCTTTCTGAAGGAAGAGAAAAAGCTTTATGGATTATTATGGCTACTAGCAGTTCCAATAATTTTGCCTTTAGAATACGGTCTATATGGGGTGTGGGTACCAGTTTTATTTTATCTTTTTAGACAAAAAAAAATGATCCAACTTTTACTTTTTGCGTTGGTAACCATCTTTTTTTGTTTATTTTATAGTACTTGGATTCAATTATTTGCTGTTCCATTTTTATTATTAATATTTTGGAAGCCGGGTTTCCAATTAAACCTTCCCAAATATCTCTTTTATTTATTTTATCCGCTTCACTTAATACTACTTGGAATTTTCTTGTGGTTTTTCTGAGCTTTCAATGATGAGTATAGAATCTATGCGACAGTTAAAATATGAACATAATTTTTCAAGTAATCTCCTTGGATAGCGCTCCATATCATCATTGTAAAGTCGTCTTACTACCTCATATTGTTCTTCTATATCGACGGACAGTTGACGTATTGACAAAGAAGCTGCATTTTTCTCGTTGTATTCTTTTACTAAATTAGCTAAATTGGATCGTATTTGAACCATTATTGTAAGCACCATCCATCTACTATTTCTTATCATGATAATATTACGTTGTGTAGTTAGTATTGTCGACTAACTATATTAGTCACTGTTTAGGTTTTTGTTAAATTAATCTATTTAATTATTTGAAAGAAATGTCCTTGGGAGTGAATCCTTTATAAGAAAGGAATGAGTCTTTTTAGTGAATCCGACTTTTTATCTATTCGATTTCATTACTTATGGATTATAAAAATAGTAAAATATTGATAAGGGTAATAAAACCAATTCTTTTAATAAATGGTATATTAGCTTCAGATTTTAAAGACAGGAGAATACACATGAAAATATCAAAAGGAAAATCACTAATGTTGACTTGCTTACTGTCAAGCTCAATAATCTTAGCACCTAATGCATCAGCCGCTTCATCCAGTTCCCAAAAAGCAGTTACGCTTGGTAACGAGTTAACAACTCAACTTAATGAATTTAATAGAATTATCAGTTCAGGTAACATAGCTATTATCAATATGCAGTATGATTCTTTATCTAATAAGATTAAGCAGACTGAAGCAGCAATCGGAAAAGTAAGCGGTAGTTCAAATCGAAGATCTCTTCTTGAAAAATACGTAAAAAATGCCAAAATCGCAAGAGAACGAGTTATATATGAAGTCTCTCAATTCCGCTTCTTGGATAAAATAGATAGGGAAATATCAAATGGAAACACTAGCGGTGTTTCTTCTGAATTAGCTAAACTCAAAAGGCTAAAAGAACGAGCAAAAAATATAAAGGCTGCTGGAGGTTACAGTCCACTTCCTAAATTAATATCTACTTCTTTAACTGATTGGGAAGAGGATTTAAGAAGCTATAAAAATACACTAAAAGAAAACACAGTTAAAATAAATGAAGTTGAGCCTAACGATGATAAAGATTCAGCAATGGCCATTAGCTCTGGTGTTGTTATTAATGGATTATTGGTAGAAGGTCAAGATGATATTTATTCAATTAACGTTGAAAGTAGTGGAGAAGTTCGTGTAAATATACATAATGATGATGTTAAGTTTAAAGTATATGACGAAAATGGAATGGCTGTTCTAGATAGTCTTTATAGAAGAGGGGAGTTTGAGGCAGAGAAAGGTACCTATTACGTTGAACTCTATAATAATCGTTTATATAGAGAGGATCAGGTTGCATACCAATTAAAAGTTACATATCCATCATCAAAAAATAATCAGTCTAATGATACATTACAAACTGCAACTAATATTAATAATGGTATGTCATACTCGGATACAATTGATACACTGGGTGATATTGATTATTACAAGCTAGACGTAAAAGGACCAGGTCAGATTGAAGTATTTAAAGATTGGAATAGTGAAGACACCGAGATTACTATTCGAAATCAATTCGGTACAATATTAGAATCAAATTATCTTCATGACGAAATAGCTTTTAATGCTGAATCAGCTGGAACATATTATATAACTGTTGAAGAAGATCAGAATTCTTATTCATCTTCTAAACCATATAGAATTAAGGTATCATTTCCTTCAAATAAAACATATTTTAATAGCGAATTTGAAAGTAATGAATCATTTGCAAATGCAATGCCTATATTAACAAATGTACTATATAACAACAATGTAAAAAACTATTGGGATGATGACATTTTTACAGTTAATCTGAAACAAGGCGATGCATTTTTATATGGTGATGACACTGCCATTAGTGTATATGACAAGTATGGAACTTTAATTGGGAAGAAATTAAGTTTTTCCTCTACAGATAAGATTGAAATCCCTCTAAATGATATCTACTATATTAGTGTAGATGCAGAATACTATCCTGCTAATGTAAAATTTAGGATAGTGAATTAATCTTACAAAACTAAGAGGAAATTAGTGAACCAAGCACCGACTCAACTATTAAAAGAAAATCGGTGCTTGATATTAGGTTTTAATAATTTAATGAAGAATTAAATCTTCATTATTGAAGTAGATATTGGATTAAATTCATACCGTTAATTTGTATAAATGGTGACAGAGTAATTGCAGTTAATACTATTCCCCAGAATACTAATTTTAATGGTCTTTCTATTACGTACCATACAGTTTCCATTTTACATAACCCCTCTTTAGATATAGAATAATTAAGTTATATTTTACTAAAAGGTATTAGAGATTACATATTAAGATTATGTTACGTCCCTCTATTTTAATATTAATTTTGGGTTGAAGGGAGCAAAAATATGAAAGCTATTGCAATTGATATAAAGCATAGTGTTTTTAATAACGATACAGAAGCAATAATGTACGTTATAAAAGATAATGAAGTTGAACCCCCAGAATATATATTTTCTATTCCTGTCATTACCTTTTCATGGTCAGCTGTTAGTGAAGATGATATAAAGTTTGGCTTTTACAATGTCTTTGGAGATAAAGATAAGGAAAAGAGATTATTAAATGAAATGAAAAAAGCAATTAGAACAATAGAAGGCAGATAATTTTTTCTTAACATCCTCTCTTCGAGAGGAATAAAATTTAAATATAGCATTGGAGGATACAATATGTTTTCCAAGAATAGTACGGTAAAGATTGTTTATAGTTACAAGTCAGGAATTCTTAAGTTTAAATTCCCATATCTTAATACTAACAAGATAGCAGACGAAAAGACGAATGAAATTGCTATGGACTATTGTAATGTAGAAATACACATGACTAAAAATGAACTAAACGATCAAAGAATGGTAACAGTATTTCTAATAGAAGCAAAAGAGAGTTATTCTGTAACAAACTTTGTAGAGCATATTGCCACTAATATAAGAAATACTTACATTAAACCTATGTTTGTTAACTATGAAGAGATTTCTGAATATCTAACGAATGATATAAAATGGATTCAAGTTGATTATTATCCTGAATTAGGTGCTATGGAAGTTGATATGCATTGGGATGAAAAGAGACATCGTTATAATTCTCCTGCTTGGAATACATGTGACGAAGCTGCTATTCTTGACTATATCGGTACAAAAAAAGAAAAGTATTGATAATATAGGTAAGGATTAGACCCTTTATAAAATTTAAAAATAATTCAAATGTTCACATATGGCATTGCATATGGTCTCAATTCTGTTATCATATTAACTAATTAAATATACTAAAAGGCGGAACACGCAAATAGCTCTTGGAATACAGAGTCGTTTGCGTGTTTTCTTTTTTTATAAAGGGAGGAAATTTACTATGATAATTTTAGAAGAAGCAAAGGACTTATTTGTAAAATTAATGCAGAAGAATAGCAAAGAAAGAGAGTGGGAAATGGCTATGTTTTATTCCAGTGTTTAAATATGAGAGATCCAAGAACAGGGGACCATAGCTTACTTGTAGCGTACTACTCATATAAAATGGGCCAGATATTAAACTTAAATAAGGAACAACTCTTCCTAGCTGGTTTGTTGCATGATATAGGAAAAATTGAAATGAGCGATGAAGTACTTAAAACAGATAAAAAACTTTCAAAAGTTGAGCGAAAACAACTAAAAAACCACGTGTTACAAGGTGTCTTTTTACTAAGTGAAATGGAATTCGATTCAAATATTATTGAGTTCTGTTCACAACATCACGAAAGAATTGACGGAAGCGGATACCCGCTAGGAATTAAACATGGAAAATTATCACTAATTGGGCGTATAGCAAATGTTACTGATGTCTTCAGTGCCTTAACAGCCAAGAGAAAATATAATCATGATGATTCATACTCTACACTGGAATCACTTAAATTAATGGAAGCCTCAACAGGCTTTCGATCCAGGTGCACTCTCCGTTTTATCAATGGTAGTTCAGTCTGATAGCAAAATTAAGCAATTTGCATAAAAACGAGAGGAATAAATGTATGAAAGCAGTAAAATATAGTCTATTTCTTATTGTTTTTATGTTTCTATATGGATGTAGTAACAATACAAGCTTGTCCTCAACAATAGAAAGTCTCGGCACCTCGATTACTCCTATATCTCTTCCCGAAAATGTTCATGTTGAACGAGTCATTGACGGTGATACTATTGAATTTCGTACTGGTGATGGCACACTACACGTTGGGCGACTATTATGTATAAACGCACCAGAGTACACGAAAACTAGGCAACCTTATGGTAAAGAAGCTACTCTTTTCTTAAGGAATCTAATCGAAGATAAAGATATTGAAATTGAATATGACATTGATATTATAGATAAATATGATAGAAAATTAATACATGTTAAATTTAATGGTCAAAGTGTACAGGAGCTGCTCCTTAAAGAAGGATTAGTAAGAGTTGCATATCTTTATAACGATTATAAGTATATTGATAAGTACAGAGAGGCTGAGCAGGTTGCTACTAATAAACAAATAAATATTTGGTCCAAAGAAAAGTATGTGGACAGCAATAATGGATTTGATATAGAAGCCTATAACGGATATTAATATTTAACCTGATTTTATCAATTTATAGCCCTTTTTCGGGGCTTTTTTTCGAAAAGGTTGTTAAGTAACAATATATATTTTATAAAATCATGAGCAGAATATAAAGATCTGTATTTATATGTAGTGTAGCTTTAAAAGAAAGTAGTACCGTTTTAAAGAAGATTATACCGGAAAATCCCTTGTGTTTTACCTTTAATCTTCAAGAATAGGGTCATTTAATTGAATATTATTTTAAAACATAAGAATCAGTATTGACGGTTTAAATATATTTTCATTCTTTGTGGTGAAGCCATGATTTTTGCGATACATATGGCTAACAGGTCAGTTTAGATCGGAGTTATCAATTGCCGAAAACATTATTCTATTCCCGACAAAGAAAAAACCCAATGCAATATCATTGGGTTTAAACATTGGTAAAACGCGTTCGCCAGGTAACGGAGTCCATGTGGCCCCACCTGAACAGCAAACTTCGGTTGACCAATAGAGCTTAGAGGGCGACTAGTTCTGCGAGCTTAGCCGCTACGTCTGCCATTGGCTCTTCAGCAGTGTCCAGGCCGCTTCGCGATCCGAGCAAGGGACTGACTTCGCGGAGAGCTTCATACGTTGTCCCATGCACAATCGGAACGAGCCGATCACGTGCGAGGAGTGCTGAAAGTTCTTTGTCAGCGATACCCTCTTTTGGGAGGCGGCGTAGTAACTCAGGGGTAACCAGCACAATCCCAACTCGAGAGTTCGCTAAGCCTTTGTCGATGGTGCGCATCAACGGCTGACCGAGGCCAACATCTTTCTCGCTGAACCAGACGGAAACACCAAGTGACTGAAGCAAATCGTGCAGCTCCTTGGCTGCCCCCTTCCGGTCGTCCCACGCATGGCAGAGGAAGACGTCTCGAAGGTCAGGCAGTTTTTCTGCCAGGTCTTCAACGCTTTTGCGGACCGGTGTAAGTGCCTGAACTTCTGCAGGCGTGTACAATATGGACGAACCTGCTCCTGACCAGCGTGGTTTTACACTGCGGACCGAACCTCCGCTGCTGCTACGACCGCCCCCACTTGTCCTTGACGGGGAAAAAGATGAATGCGAGTACGAGGGTGAATACGAGTACGAAGTGTAGCCGCGAGAACGCCCTCTGCATGCTGGACAGTTTTCTGCGGCACTCGCGGAGCTATGTCCCCTTACTGGAGCCGTGCATCTAACCATGTTTCTACCTCCCTAATTGAATGTATAATACTGACAAATTATATCACATTTCTCCAGAAAATTACATATAATATAGGAGGCCATACCTTTCATCATGGAAAGCATGTAACTGTTGTCTTAAAAGTCTATGGGTTATACCTTTCCTGTAAAAATTGAACTCAGGACATTTGATGTTTAACAAAGAGAACTAATATGCATAATTCTTTTATTTTTATCCATACCACGCTAACGGGAAATGTTAGTTTAACGAGCAACAGGCTGTAGTCACTATCTTGATCATCCATTATCGGGGGCGGATGAAAAATGCCATCGAATGAAAGGGAAATGATGAATACTGATTTAAAAAAAGTTGCAGTTGCAATACCTTTTTTAAGAGAACAAGGATTTAAAGGCTCATTACCTCACTTTAGAAGAAAGAATGAAACTAACATAGATTTAATTACTTTTCAATTTAACAAATGGGGAGGCTCATTTGTAGTTGAATTAGCGATTTGTACAATAGAAGGTGTAACAACACATTGGGGAGAGTACATTCCGCCAAACAAAGTTACTGCCCATGATATAAACGAAAGATTTAGGTTAGGAGCCAAATCAATAGATGAAGACGGTATATGGTTTGATTTTGAAAATGCAAAATCAGTAGTAGATTTTGAGAAAGTTGCATCCATTGTTGTAGATTTATTAAATGTATCTGACCGTTCGTGGATTTCCAAGTTCTTCAAGTAAACGCAATCTTCAGCAATTGAAAGCGCCTTTAATGAATAAGGAAAGGCCTTATGTAAGTCAAGGAATGATTGTTTATAGTTGTTTGTAAAGTATTTTCAGTTAGTATTATCTTTTTCATGATGCCCTTCAGTTAATTTATGAACATAAAGTGGATAGTTATAGGAAATATTATAGACTTTTTTCTATATAGAGTGAGGTGATTACATGAAATATACTTGTCCTTGTTGTGGATATAAAACGTTGGATGAAGAGCCAACAGATACATATGCAATTTGTAAAATATGCTTTTGGGAAGACTATGGTGTACAATTTCGAGATCCAGATTACCAGGGTGGAGCAAATGATGTTTCATTAAGGCAAGCACAAGAAAACTTTATTCAATTCGGTGCATGCTCAGAATTCTGTATTGATTCTGTTAGAAAACCAAAACGAGAATGATATAAAAGACCCTAACTGGAAACCATTATAGGAGTTATTAGCACTCCAATGTTCGATCTTCCACAATAGAAGCGCGTTTATTGAAACGCGTCTTTTTTACGAAAAAAAAGATTGAGTTGAACGAGTGGCTTTGAAATAATTGGTATTGAGGAATAGGGCTGCATTTTCCGAAAAAATTATTTTTACTAGGTAATATTTTGGGAAGGAGTAAATCCGGTGATAAAGACATATTGGAAAACTTTTGCGGTTATTGCATTGTTAATTGCCGTTTGTTGGTTTACATATAAACAAATCACAGATGACACTTATGACGGGGTGTCCATAATTCCAGAACACCACAAAGATATTCCTCTGTTTGAGGGATTGAAACCAACTGAACATCAATATGTGGTTAAAGGAAATAAATGGACTGATATTTATAATTTTTATTTAAAAGAGCTACCTGCCTTGGGGTGGAAAGTTGAATATGAGGATTCTGCTCTTAATGATGGCGATACTGAAAATGATTGGTCAGGGTTTTATTCCCGATGGAGAAAAGAAGGATTTGACGGTGAGTTATGGATATCAGCAAACTACAATCAATTTGATGAACAAACAGAGGTCATCTTTGACAAAACACCTCTATATAATTCAACAACCTGGATTGAAGAAACTCCAAAAAATATCTGTATTTATCAGAATCAAAATGATGAAAAATGTTCTGAAATAGAAGAAAAATCTAAGGTAGAGAAAATCGTAAGATTTATAAATGATGCAATTGATTGGGATAAGGAAGTATTATCTAGTGAAAAAACAAGTGTCATAGAATTAGGAAATACAGAAATAAAGGTTTTTTATGAAGATGGCAAAGAAATATATTTTCAATCAGAAAAAGGTACAAAATTGATGAAACCAGACCCTGATTTCTTTAAACTTACAAATCTTTAATAATAATTGATTTATTCCATTAAAGGGCGCAAATGTGTAAAATATTTTCGTCTTTTTTAAGTAGACAGCCTTTTAGAATAAGGTTTTATACATAATTACATATTGATGGACATTCCTTATATAAGGGGGGATTACATTGAAGAGAGTATATTTTTGGCTGTTAGGTTTACTTTGTATATTCATTCTTACAGTTATGTTTGTAGATTTTTATTCCAAAGAACCTGAACAAGTTTACTCCGAGACAAACAAAGCATCTGAAACGTTGCGAAAGAGTATTTTAGAGGGGTTAAAAGATTACAAAGAAGTGACTGATGTTTTGCCAAACTTTACTGAAACAATGGCTACTTTTACGATTTTTACAACATTAAAAGAAACTGATGAAGGCTCTGAGAGTAAAGCTGAAGAAATTAAAAATAAAGTGGATGATATAGTGTCTTCCAAAAATATTGAAGTTGCTTACGCAAATTACTTTATAACCGTAACTAATATAGAAGGAGAAAATCTGTTAGCAAGAAGTTTGGACACTTCGTTTGATAAACAAATTAAAGGTTTTGGTAAAAAGCTTACGAATCAAGTCCCTGAAAACTATAGTAAGAAAAATGCCATAGAAAACGGTGATATTCTACCTGGATTCATTACTGAAACTCAGAGAAGAAGAATTAATGAGTTTATTAGTAATGTAAATAATAATAAATCAGATTTTATTCGATTCGTTCGGTTCCCTTCACCTAATAGGCCCCATAATTACAGAGTTTCAATTTAATGGTGAACTTATTTACTATCGAGAGGATAGCACCAGAGTTAACAGAGACAACCGAATAGACCAAGATGAAGAGGTTATACAAGTCCAGGAGGAAAAAGTAAAAGAAGATTACTGTAAGAAACTAGTTAAGGATTCAATAATGTCATATATAACAGATTGTTACAAAAATGATGTGATTGAGTTTTGATGACTATATATTCTAATGGTTGAATCTTAACTAATTTATAAAACAATGTTAAAAAATATAGTGTAGGTGCTCATATAACTACCTCACTTTTTTTAGTTTTATATTTCTTTTTATGTCACTTCAAGGAAATAGTATAGGATTAATCTTCAGCATTCGAAGCGCATGAGAAGAAGATGAGAATGTGTAACAGCGGCAGCTCTTCGATAGAGCAGAAGAGTAATTAGCTAACTTTTAGACATTACTGGAGATCCTTATGAAGGTCTGATCCTACTTGGAGTTGAAGAAGGAATTGTAACAGACGTATTTTGAACCAGCCTATTCAACAATAAAAGCGCAAATGTTTAATAACATTTGCGCTTTGTTAATTAGAAGAGGGAGATAGGTTAGATCAAGGAAAGATTAAGAGGTTGTGAAAAATACTTGGCAGTTCTATAAGAATTCACACAATACTAGGGGTTATTTTACCAATAGAACATTGTGAAATATAGGGTATGATTATCTTAATATGTTTTATTGCTAGCTGGGGGAGAACGGAATAAATGAAAAAAATATTAAAACTTGTTATTTTTGTTTCTTTATTATTTATTTCATTAGGGAGTTATGGGGTTTATTGGGCATTTTTTGATATGAATAGATTACCAACAGGAGAATTTCTATCAAAGAAAACTTCACCTGATGGAAAATATACCTTAAATGCATATGTTGTCAATGGAGGTGCAACAACATCTTATGCTGTTCGTGGTGAATTAGTTTTTAATGAAAAAAATAATAAAACTAAAAATATATATTGGAATGATAGAGAAGAAATTGCAAATATTACTTGGACTGACAATGATACAGTTATGATTAACGGACAAGCATTAGATGTACCGCATCAAAAATTTGATTTTAGACATCAGTAACGATCTATACAATTAAGGGTGGGAGACATTTTTTAATAAAGACTTTCTTAATTATTGAAAGATAAGGTGAGATTCATGAAGCTTTATAAAGGTATAACAGGTTTTTATGAGCAGCAAAATGAAACTTCCAGAAGTGGACGGCAGACATTTTAAACATCTGTGTTTTAGCCTTATCCATGTCAACGGAGGATCTGTTTTGAAATTTAATGAACCTCAAGAATCTAACTTTTTTAAAGTAGAAGTAAATGCATTAAATAAACATAATTATATTCTACTTAATGCACATTATCCTTTATTAGCGTTTGCATCTATTGTTCAATTCGATCAAATTAAATTCATTGACGATTCGCTATTATATGATCTGTTTAGGCCATATTATCAAATATTAAATACCGAAGAACTTAATAAGCCATTATCACAGTTTGAAAATGAACTTTACAGTGCTGAATTGAAACAAGTAGCATTTTGGAAGCCTAATAGGATTGGAGATATTATTTTCAATCATTGGGATTAAGTATATTTGATAAATTAAAAATTTCTTTTAATAGGAATTCTATTGTTAATATTCCACAAACGAAGCGCGTATGTGCAACAAGGATTCGGGTTAGGTACTGCCCTGTTTCTATGAGGCAGTTTTAGTATATGAAGGTGATGAACATGGACCGATAAAAATTAGAGTCAATAGAACGACATTATTTATAAATGATAGTAACAATATAGTAGGAGAAATCTACATTGAAAAGAACGGACGCAGCTTCTTCCCAGAAGAAAAGTGGACTGATTTTGTTGTTGTTATCCTATCTTGGTGGACGAAAAAACTTCGTTATTTTGAGTATGCAAAAGTTGGTGAAAAAACAGAATTTGACTTTATGGATGGTCCTCTTTTGTTGAGATTAAAAAAAGTAAATGAGCACGAAGTTAATTTAATAGGTATAAAGAGAAATTTAATTAACGATGAAATGCTATTTGAAGCACAAACTCAATTTGATGATTTAAAAATGAACTTAGTAAAGGTATCTAAGTCGGTTATTGGATATGCAAAGTTAAAGGGTTGGGAAGATAATGAGTTAGTAAATCTTCATAATGAGATAAAATCCTTGTTCAAATAACGGGAGCTTTAGTTCAAGTGCGATCTTCAGCAATCGAAAGCGCCTTTATGGAACAAGGAGACGATAGGAGGTTATGTAAGTGAAGATGTAGAATAACTAATGGTAGAGAAATGAATGGGGGTATTCATATTATTAAAATAATAAATTTAGGAATTACATTCATACTATTAATAATAATAAATTGGGGAATTACAAAGATCTTTGATATAAACTTTGTTGATGCATCTTTTTATGTTGGATTAATCGGTATTGTTTTTGCACTTTTAACAAATTCATCAGGTGGCTTTATTAGTGATTTAAACATGTCTGTGCAAGGCGAAACAGGAATTAAAATCAATAAAGAAGAGAAAAAGTTTCAACCATCATTTATCCTTATCGCATCAATTTTCTATTTAGTAGGAGCTATAGTTGCTACGCTTATTGTATATAAAGAATACTTTTAGGTCAGTAATTGTCTTCAACAATAGAAAGCACAATTCTGTAATTACGATGGGCACTGATCCAATAGGATTAGTGCCTGTTTCTTTTGAAATAATGAACTGAACAGTTTAAGAATACTAATGTTGTTTCATTCACCTGTTACTTGAAAAACTGCTCTATTATACAGCCGGATGCTTTCGGAGAAATTTTGATATTTTGGATCAAAAAACTGCCCCTTTTTGTGTTCTATTATAAATTATACTAGCTCAATTAATCACCTAATAAAGTAGGTAAGTTCCATTCCCTACAGGTTTCCTCTTATAAATGGTAAATTTATAAATTTACCCCAAAAGGTTTTAAATACATTAACAATTATAGGAGGTGTCCATTGAAGATATGGAATCTCTTCTGGGATATTTCCTCACCTACATGGATTATTTCGCGCGCAGCAGTTTCATAAATACTAAGGAACTTCCTTAATTGATACCTGAGCTTGGAAAGGTAAACATAGACATTGGTGTTTTTATGATATTCGTCCTTTATATATAAAATTATATCGTGAAAAGATATACATTGAAATATATATCCTAGTAAGATATAATTTAAAAAATGTTACTATACCTATTGATTTTATAGGAATTAAATTTAGGAGGAGAAAAAATGACAAAAAGTGTGCCACACGGGGGAAGACTTGTTGACCAGGTTATAGAAGATCCTGTTCAGAAAGACTTGTTATTAAAGGCAACAAATCAAATGGTGAAAATTACCGTAGATAATGCAACTTTAAATGATATCCATTGTATTGGCATTGGGGCATTTTCACCAATTAACGGATTTATGAAGGAAGAAGATTATTTAAGTGTAGTAACAAACATGCGCTTAAAATCAGGTTTGATTTGGAGTATTCCAATTACATTAGCAATAACTGAGGAACAAAGTGAAAAGATTCCTTTAGGTGATTCAGTTGCATTACAGACAGATGATGGAATAATTGTTGCTGTACTTAAGGTAGAGGATAAATACGTACCTGATAAGCAATTAGAATCAATAAATGTATATAAAACAACAGAAATAAGTCACCCAGGCGTAAAGAGAGTTATAGAACGACCAAATGTTTATGTTGGTGGGGAAATTCAAGTATTAGAAACACCCGATGGAGAACCATTTCAATCTTTTTTTTCAAACCGAATGAAACGAGAGAACAGTTCCGTGATAAAGGATGGAAAACAGTTGTCGGTTTCCAAACTAGAAATCCAGTGCATAGAGCTCATGAGTACATCCAGAAAACAGCATTGGAAGTTGTAGATGGTTTGTTTCTTAATCCATTAGTCGGAGAAACCAAATCAGATGATATTCCAGCTGACATAAGAATGGAAAGTTACCAAGTTTTATTAAAAAATTATTATCCATCTAACCGTAGTATGCTAGGCATCTTTCCAGCTGCAATGCGTTATGCTGGACCTAGAGAGGCTGTATACCATGCCATGATACGTAAAAATTACGGGTGTACTCACTTTATTGTAGGGCGTGATCATGCAGGAGTTGGTAATTATTATGGTACATATGAGGCACAAGAAATTTTTAGTCAGTTTACAAAGGAAGAACTGGGAATCGAACTATTCTTCTTTGAACATAGTTTTTATTGTGGAAAATGTGAGGCAATGGCATCTAATAAAACATGTCCACACAATGATGAGGATAGAGTCATTTTATCTGGAACAAAGGTTAGAAGAATGTTAGCAGACGGAATTATGCCTCCTTCGGAATTTTCTCGTCCTGAGGTAGTCAAGGTTTTGATTAATGGATTAAAAGAAAAACATAAGGTACTATAATATAAAAATTGGGGGAGATTTTATTCATGGAAGAAACAACTAATAATAATTTACGTGTTGTAAATTCAATTACCGAATTAATTGGTTCAACCCCTTTAGTTAAACTCAATCGTATGGTCGAAGCAGAAAGTGCAAATGTTTATTTAAAATTAGAATACTATAACCCGGGAAGTAGTGTGAAGGATCGTATTGGAAAAGCTATGATTGAAGCAGCTGAGAAAAATGGTGATTTAAAACCGGGAGGAACTATTATTGAGCCCACTAGTGGAAATACTGGTATTGGATTAGCAATGGTTGCAGCAGCCAAAGGATATAAAATTGTTGTTGTAATGCCAGAAACAATGAGTGTTGAACGACGCAATTTGTTGCTTGCCTATGGGGCTGAATTAGTTCTTACTCCTGGTTCAGACGGCATGAAAGGGGCAATCAAAAAAGCAGAAGAAATATCTGAAGAAAATGGGTATTTTATGCCACAACAATTTAAAAATATGGCTAATCCACAGGTTCATCACGATACAACAGGACCTGAACTTGTGGAACAGGGAGAAATGATTGGAGGAATTGATGCTTTTGTATCTGGGGTTGGAACTGGCGGTACCATTTCAGGGGCAGGACCTGTACTCAAGGGAAAATACCCAAATATGAAGGTGATTGCTGTGGAACCAGCCACTTCTGCCATTTTGTCAGGTAGCAAACCTGGGCCCCATAAAATTCAAGGATTAGGTGCAGGATTCATCCCTGGTACGCTTAACACATCTGCTTATGATGACGTAATAACGGTTGAAGATCAGCAGGCCTATGAAACATCAAGATCTGTTGCAAAGAAGGAAGGAATTCTAGGTGGTATTTCTTCAGGTGCTGCTATTTATGCTGCCTTAAAACTAGCTAAGAAACTAGGAAAAGGCAAAAATATAGTTGCGATTATACCAAGTAACGGTGAAAGGTATTTAAGTACACCTTTATATCAATTTGAAGAAAAGTAAAAAAACATTTTGAACAAACCAAATTATATCCCTCTTATCAGTTCTAACAGGGAGTGATTTGGTTTGTTTTTAGTTAATTGGAATTAATGGGGTTTTTAGAGTGAGTAGGGAACAGTACATACCTATGGTAAAACTCTGTTTGAAACATATTAGCGAATGTCGTAATAGTTTGTCATAATAATGCAAATTTTGCCCATCCTTAACATTAATGCAATCTTGCTTTAGATCACTAGGAACAGGTATTCCCACCCAACCAATTATCAGATTAATGCTATCTAATTCTGAAAATAAATTGAAATAGGTTTCTTCACGAGCTATTTGGATATAAGTAATTATGATAAACTTGGATGTTTGGGTATGAGAGTCTATTACCAGGGATGCACTAATTGGATAACGTGGTTACTGCCACATAAATTATTATAAATGTTGGGCATGAATGGGAAATTACACTTTTAATATTTATTTAAATCTATAAAGTAAATTGCAAATTTTAAAAATCCCCTCATATATATAAATGATGTCTATATGAGGGAGAGATACGTTTGAAATATGATATTACAAGAGATTATATAAGTCATGGCAATTCGCGTTCTGGTGAAAAGATAAACGACGTTAAGTTTATAGTGAGTCATGACACTGGAAATCCTGGTGCAAGTGCTTATGCTAATCGAAATTACTTTGACAGAGTCCAACCGTCTGCATCAGCTCACACGTTTATCGATGATAAGTACATCTTAGAAATAATTCCTACAGATGAAAAGGCATGGCATGTTCGATATGGAGTAGAGAAAGATGATGCATTATATGGTGAAGATGCAAATGATGCTGCCATTGGAGTTGAACTAACATATGGAGGGGATATAGACTTTTGGGAGGCTTACAGGAGATATGTGTGGTACCATGCTTACCTAGTTGAAAAGTATAACCTTAATCCTAGAACAGACATCATTGCGCACAGTTCTTTAGATCCCTCAAGAAGAACAGATCCACAAAATGCTCTTAATAGGTACGGAATCTCATGGAACGAATTTATTGATGATGTTGTACAGGCGACTGAGAAGTATTTTAAAGGCAAAGATTTTCCAGAACCTGTCGTAAAGGGAGTATCTGTCAGATTACCATTAGATATAGGTGATGAAGGTCCTTTTGTAAGAGATATACAAAAGGATCTAATTAAAGCCGGTATTGGCTTGCCAATTTATGGCGCTGATGGCATATATGGATCAGAAACAAAACGCGCAGTTATGAGGTTTCAGAAAAAATATGATTTGCTTGTCGATGGACTTGTTGGACCAAATACATTAAATAAGTTAAAAGAAGTAACTTCATCAAGTCGGAATATAAATGAATTTCCTTTACCTAATGGAATTTTATCACGGGGAGATGAGGGTCCCAAGGTGAAGCAATTACAAAGGGCTTTAAAAGAAATAAATTTTGATCCAAAATATATAGATGGAATATACGGGCCGTTAACAGAAGATGCGGTGAGAAGATTTCAATCAATGTACGCTGCTTTAGTAAACGATGGTATTTATGGTCCAAACACGAGGCAGTATATAGAAATGGAACTGGAGGAAAATGGTTAACTAAAATCTCCAAGACGAATTTCACTTATTGGTTATTAACCGTAACGAGTGTAAGAATAAACCATAATATATATAGTGAAAAATTTTTTTGAGGGAGGTGGGATAATTTTAAACTTGTTACCCATAACCTTGATTTTTATCTGTTCAGCCTGTGCATGGTTTATTCCATCAGAACAAATTCATACTCAGTTTCCCTCTTTAGAGGTTTTTGGAAAAATGGGAACCGTGTTATCAGCTATATTATTCTTTATAATATGTGCAATTAATTTACTATTTAAAGCATAAATAATTGGATCGAAATTGTTCGTTCAAAAACGTCATCCAAAGTGATGACGTTTTTGAAATTCATATATAATGATTTTAGGGAATTTAAGAAAAGTGTTTATCTTATCATTAATCCTTAATTATTACATAAAATTGGTCCTTATAATTTTTCAGTTCAACTTTCATTCATCTCCCCTATAATTGTTATATTCCTTGAGTGCATCGATTACTTCCTGTTGTCTTTCTTTAACTAGTTTATAGTTTGTATCTAAGGAATAAACACTGGGTGCCTGAGGTAAACCTGCTAATATTGTAGCTTCATCGAAACTAAGCTTAGATGGGTCTTTCCCAAAGTAATTTTCACTGGCTTCCTTGATACCGTAGTTTCCGTCCCCGTAATATATAATATTAACGTAAAGCTCTAAAATTTGATCCTTGGTATATGTCCCCTCAAGGTCAAATGCTACTAATAATTCGGCGATTTTTCTAATGAATGTTTGATTATCACTAAAGTATAGGTTTTTTGCTACTTGTTGTGTTATGGTACTACCACCTTGTTTTATTTCATTTTCTTTTAAGTTTATAATAGCTGCCCTAACAAGTGAAATAATATCGAACGCTCCATGTTCATAAAAACGGTGATCCTCAATTGAGATAATTGCATCGGTGAAAAGGGGGCTAACATCTTCTAGAGGAACATAATCTTTATCCTTTTTAATTATCTCAACCTTTTCTCCCAATGTTACCTCACCAATGACTTCTTTATATTTGTAATAGCCTAATAACCCAATTACTATTACGTATACTAAAAGAATACCTAACCCAAAACTTATTACTCTTCCAATAATTTTTAGCACCGTCAATCCCCGTGTTAATTTTGACATATATTTATAGTATATCAAATCAAGGGGAAGCCCGTTATAATTTAAGCGAAATACTCTATCGTTTAATGGTATTATAAGTGCTTTTGGGGAAAGTAGTATGTATTTTCAACGTAGTATCATAAAGAGTGATTTTTTAAACGGCGAGAGGGAGTTGATGTGAAAAAGAAAGAAAAAACACCTCAGTTCCTATTTGGAAAGATCCATATCGGAGGTGCTTTTTTGTTTGGAACAAAAAATGTCTATGCCATTGAATAATTACAAAATTAAAGTGGGTTAAAGCAGTGTTTAAAATGGAAATTTTTAGTACCTGTATGCACTTTCGCAAGTGTTTGCCCTTGGTTCGTAATAACAGTGCTGTTTATATTGACCCGCAAATGGCTGATTGTACCATGTCGGTGGACATTCACCAGTGGGATTAAAATACCATAGAGCATACTTTGAAGGATGTTGTCTCCAAAACTTTACTACGTCTCGAGCCAATTTTCTCTCCACATCTCTTGCTGGTCTGTAAAATAAACTTCCTTTTTGTACTGCTTCAAAAGAGTAATTACCGCCTTGTATTTGGAAAATTACATCTCGTATAGATCTTAAACCTTTAAAATCTAAACAATCAACCACCGCTCGATTTACAATGACATTTCCAACCATAAGCATTCCAAGCCGACCCTCACCGACAGCCTCTGCATGCATCATCCTTGCGATTAAATCAATGTCCTTATCGGTGTATCTTACTCTAGTCACTATCATCACCTCTTTAACAATTTTATGTAAAAGTTATAGAAAAATGTTAGTCTTATTAACTTGATCTTTTAGGTCTGTTTTATTTTAACAACACATATTTTTCCATGTAACTGACCCCCAGGTCCTACTTTAAAAAGAGCAGTAAGAAAAACAACACTTATTTTTCTAAATTAAATTGTTTAACATTGCTAAATAGGAGGACAATTAGACCAAATCTTATAACAGTACGCAATTGTCCAGATTAGATATTGTAGGGCGTAAAAAGGGAGTTTGGTTAATATTAACCAAACTCCCTTTTTGTGTATTTAACCTTATCTGTTTTTTTGTGCATCAATATATGCTCCAACAATTCTATTAGCTATCCTTTTATTTATAGCGTCTTGATCAGTTCCCGCCCATGGTACAACAACACTAAATGAAATCTTAGGATTATCTGATGGGTAGTAACCGACAAAATTAAGATTATTTGTTTTATATCCCCAGTATTTCCTTTTTGGTCCGTAATATAACGTCTGTGAAGTACCTGTTTTTCCGGCTACACTATAATCAAAATATCCCTTTGCTGTTCCTGAGGAGACAACAAGTTTAAAGCCTTGTTGTACTCTTTCTATATCTTCCTTTGTGTTATTTACCTTATTAAGGATAATCGGATCTTTATCAACTACTACTGTTCCAAGACCTTTTCCCATGGTCGGTTCATGTATACTAGTTACGACTCTAGGTTGAACCCTATAACCACCATTTGCTATAGTTGATACATACTGAGCGAGTTGAAGTGGTGTATATGTGTCAAATTGTCCTATTGCAATATCAAGTAATTTTCCTGGACTATCGGGTTCGTTCGTTAACCCGTCTGACTCGTTTGGTAAATCAATACCTGTTAATACTCCTAATCCAAATTGCGCAAAGTAGTTCCTTAACTTCTGAAAGTCCTCTGCTGAAGCATTAAAAGTTCCGTTGTGCTTGTAAGTGATATCTGCGATATTCATTGCAGTATGGAACATATAGACATTTGATGATAGCCTAAGAGCATCCAAATCTGAGACTGGACCAAGTGGGCGATATGATCCTTTTGTTGGGGTTCCACTAAAATCTAGTGGACGATCTAAATATACCTGACCATGTTTCATACCATCTTGATACCCAGCAAGTACAGTTGCACCTTTTATTGTTGAGCCAGCTTCATACTGTGTTGTAAATGTCCCGTAAGCAAAGTCTAGAAATTTCCCATTATGTTTCATTTGTTTTCCTGCCATCGCTAATATATCTCCTTGAAAAGGGTCCATTATAACGACAAATGCACGATCCATTAAGAAATTTGCAGGATCTTTACTTGCTTTTACTAGTTCATCTTTAATGATATCTTGGACTTTATTTTGTAGTTTTATGTCAAAAGAAAGCTTAAGATCATGACCTCTTTCCCCTTGTTTATATAGTTCTGTTGAGATTGTTCTATCATTACTTGAAACATACTTTATAATTTTTTTTTGTGGGTTTAAGTAATCCTCATACTGAAACTCAAGATAGCTTTTACCAACTCGATCATTTCTTGAATAATCTCTAACTAAATAATATTCTTCACGAGATTGAAGAATACCCTGCTGAGATGAACTAACATCTCCAAAAATTGTTCTTAATGATTCATAGGGATAATATCTTTTCCAGTTAGTTATAAGATTGATACCAGGGAGCTTTGATAAATTTTCGGCAACCCTCGCCATCTCTGCCTTTGATAGATTAAAAGACTTTACGAGTTGTGGTTCATACTCATAACCTGAGGAAAAACATGTGTACAAAAAGGCTAATTCCATTTCAGTATCACTTTTTTTTATAGCTTGGATTACTTCTTTAGAAATTCGGTCCAATTGTAACTGGTACGTTTTAGTTGGCTTAAAATTCAACTCTTCTTTAGATAATAATTCCTTTGCCTTTACTGGATTGGAGGCTAACCAATAATCCTTTATATCACGATCTTTTAGTTCCTTCTTTAAATAGCTAGTTTCGAAGTCTATATATTCTGCTAGTCTTTCGGCAGTTTTCAATTTTTTTTCAGTATTTGTTTCTTTCGTAGCAGTATATGTTATTGCAGGTACTCCGACGTTTCCAACGACGATACGATTGTAGCGGTCATACATTTTTCCGCGTGGTACAGGGAGACTTGAGAAATCCGATTCCGTTTCACTAACCTTCTCCCTATATTCCTCACCATGAACGATTTGAATAACCCCAAGACGTATGATAAGTATTACAAATAATATGAAAACGAAAAGGAACAGTACATTCACTCGGAAATTCCTCGCGTTTTTCATACCTTTTAGTGTTGTTCTAGTGTTTTTCTCAACTTCCAAACTAACATCTCCTTTAGTAACCTCAGTCAGAAACTAGAATAAAAGTCATCTTTCTACGAGGACTTTTACTTTATAACATACAACACTTGTTCTTGATTTGTAAAAAATCCTGTTTAGAAAACTATTAGCTTAATTATGGAATATTTATGAATATTTGTGATTATTTCTAAATACAGATTCTTAATAAGAAGAGGGAAATTTATGAAATATGACACTACAAGGGTCTATATAAAAGCTACGATTATTGAAAATCTGGTGAAAAACTTGGTGTTGTATTTCATCGTAATACGATATTAATTGAAAATTATATCTTAATAAGATATAATTTTTTTAAATAAGTTCCTACAGATTTTGTGAGGATTAAATAAGGTCTGTACCTAATGGAAGCGAGAATCTTTTTGAGGAGTAAATTAAAAGATCATTGTTGTTTTCCAAACTGCAGTAGATGGCTTATTGCCTAGTCCTTTAGAGGGGTACTTAATCAAAAAGTCATTGACCTAATATTGAAGGTATGTATAGTTTTTATGCCATGATCTTAAGATTCAAAGGGGCTTTTTTGTAAAAGGAAGTTTACCCTTTTATTAACGGATTTAACATGACCAACTGCGCTTAATGCTTAAGATTCTAGGTTAGTTAGGACGTCTCAAATGTACTAACTAACCATGAAGGCCAGTACTTTTCGGTTTATAGGGTTTTTAGAATGGTTCGTAAAAGGTGTCTGGATAAAAAAATATATCCTTAAGTTACTTTAACGCACTGTGATGGGGTGGAGGTAATAGATTGAAATGTTTTGCATGTAATTTAACCTTTGAATTGAATACAAAAATTGTACTAACAGAGGAGTCTGTAGTCCTTCATAACACTTGTGCGATTGAAGTCCCAGTAAATATTAAATTTAAAGGTTTGTACGTAGAAATTCTTAATAGTGATACAGATAGCTGCGACTGACCTACTTCTTGGTATGACTACCAATTATTTTCAACTTTTTACATACCAAAGTAAAGAAATATACTTTCTTCTTAATCATTTCGTTCCCCCTATTCCTTTTAGTCTATTATATTCAGGAATTTCATAAAGGGCAGCCTAATTTATTCAAATTAGTCACGGGTACATAAACTTTAAAGAGTTAAGACAATCTTATGTATTTTTGGGGGAATAGTCTTACTTTGAGCAAACTATTATTACAATAAATAAATTGTAATTACTCTATCCCTGGATGTTCATACATTCCGTCTTATATTAAAATAACGTCTTAATTTCAGTTAAGAACTAACAGCAGTAAACTTTCAGGACTCCCCCTTAATCTCTTTTGCATAGTGGTCTTGCAAGAATCTTATTCGATTAATCTCTTCAAGATGGATTTCTGATAGTTTTTCTAGTTTATCTCTTCCTAACTCAGTAACTTCAATTAGGACACTTCTTCCATCTAAAGGATTCTTTCTCCGGGTAACCAAACCAGTTTGTTCACATCTATCTATTAAGCCAACACATGCATGGTGTGTAATTTGTAATCGCTGGGATAGTTCTCCAGGTGTTGCATAATTCCTATCTGGGAAACCCATTACAGTCAACAACAATTGATGCTGCTGTGGTGTTATCCCGATTTCTCGCGCAGCGGATTCACTGAAGTTTAAGAATTTCCGTAGTTGATACCTAAACTCGGATAGAAAGACGAAAGTATCTTTTGACACTGAGTTTTCCTTCATTTAGCAGTCAACCTTTCTAAATTGAATTTGAGGTTTATTTCTTATCGAATATAACTATCTAGAGTGGAAAGTTTTAGGTATTAGATAGTCTAATAAATATGATTTTATCATACTAGGGTACAAGTAAGCCAAATACTTAAAACTAACCTATAATACAGAAAGGTTACAAAGGGGGTTCGTTCTAACGAAGGTGCGGCATTTCAGCTTAAGATTCTTGGTGCTAATTGTAATAAGATTATCAAAAATGAAATATAGAGGTCATATTCTTATATAAAGGGAGGTCGGAGTGTGGATAGAGAGATCTTAAAAGGTAGTGTAGACATTCTTTTCTTAGTTCTTCTAACAAAGAAAGACATGTATGGTTATGAAATGGCACATTTGTTAGATCTAAACAGCAACTCACTTTACAGAATGAGTGAGGGGACATTATATGGGGCTTTGAGGCGGCTAGAAACAAGAGGTTTAATTAGCTCATATGTTCCAGATTCAAAAGGAAGTATTAAAAGATATTACCACATAACGTCTAATGGAAGAAAGGAGCTTGAACATAAACTTACTAATTGGGAACTTCTTTGTGATCTAATTAGGAAAAGTCATGAATGGAGTAAATCAGTTGAACGTTAACAGAAACCTAGACACATTGATCAATTCTTTAACAGGAGTTCGATAATCCTCTTAACCCTGTCTGTCATTTGTTATTAAAGTTCAAAAATGAGTGTACTTACTCTGTAATAATATATGATCAAATTGACCAAAAAATCAATCCACACACACTAGTCAATGTGAAAAAATTGCTAATTACCTAGTTCATAGGTTTATGAAGATCCTAACCTATTATTGAGAACTTCTATATATAAACAAATTATCTCTGAGGGTAAAATTAATTTCTACAAAATAAATGATAAATAGGTGATAAGTTTGCTCTACCTGCTATTGATGTTTCTTATATGTTTTCCCTTGATTACTGTTTTTACACGGAGGAAAATTTACATAAAAACGTCTACTATGGCTGCAGTAATGGCAGTAGGAATCATCACACAGGGGGTTTTTACTAATTACTTTAGTTTTGTTGATACAAATATTTTTGGCAAACTTTTAAGTGCTTTTACTATTTCGTTATGGGCTTCGTTCTTATTTTCATTGGTCTTAGCCTTTAGAGATAGACAATTTATAAACATCCACTATGATAATCCAATTAATCGCTTTGGTATTGGAACGTGGGTCGCTAGTACTTCGGTTTGTAGTATTTTAATAAGTAATAATTTTCCAGAACGGCTTCAATTAGTTAAGTACGTTACTATCCTAAACGTAATTCTATGGATGACCTACATCATAATAAGTATAATTGCCCTTAGAGACATACATAGATTGGAATTGACAAATAAGGTTCATGGAATTCTTTTATTAACCACTGTAAGTACACAATCCATTGTCCTGCTATTGAATACTGTTTTTAAAGAAAAAGTGGCCTTTTATATAAATATTTCCTTATTATTAGTAGGGACACTATTTTATATTATATGCGCAATTTTAATTCTAAACCGATATTTAAAAAGTTATAAAAGTTTAAACATTGAAGATGAATGGCAAAATACGAATTGTATTTTGCATGGAGCAGTATCAATTACCGGTCTAGCTTGTATCCTTTCAAATGCGTTTGATGATTTAATGATTACGTTATTATGGGTGATCGCGGCTTCTGTCTTTCTTGTTGTCGAATTAGTTGAGATTTATAGATTATTTAAGCGTATTAAACGATTCGGAATTTGGGATGGGCTTATTTATTTATGATGTTACACAGTGGAGCCGCATTTTTACATTTGGAATGTTTTATGCCCTAACATTTAGAAGTTATACAGGGGTAGGTTCCTATTCACAAGTTCAAAAACTTGTAATCAGTGTAGGTGTTTGGGTAATTCTTTTACTTATAATTTTCGAGTTCATTTTAAGCATTAGGGGGATCATTAATTTATCAGTTAAGGATACAAGACAGAGCAAGAAAGTGGTAGACCGTTAGATATTATTAGCGATCTTTTTGAAGGGTCTTATCCAATTTGGAACAGAAAAGGGAATTGTACAGACGTTATTTAAACAGCTTTTTCAACAATAAAAAAATACTAGAGTTTGAAAAACAACTGTTTTAGTTTAATTAGTAGCCTTCTTAATATGACTTAAAAGGGCAGACACATCTGTAAAAAAGCTTTACGTTCGTGAACTGTTGCCCTAGCCTCATTTCAATAAATGCTCATAAAAAAAGACCCTGTAGATGAATTTTGCTCTACAGGATACAACTAAACAAGGGTGTGTGTTCTTTGAATTAACTAGTTTATCACAAAGGACTTTTATCGTGAGTTGTTGGTTTAATATACCCCCTTAAGATGGGTGTTATTGATTGGTGTATTTGACTCCTATTCAACACATGCATTAAGAATATAAAAGCTTCAATAACTAATAACAAGATAAGGATATATAAACCAATATTAATAATTGCAGTTTTAAGTAAATAAAACTCAACATGTTTTTGAGGTAACTCTAGATTTATTGTAAATAAATAAAGGGTACCGAATGTAAAGTTACGTGCCCATTGGGAAACATGATAGCATCCAATTGCTTTTTGAAAAGAATACTTTGAAAGACGGGAAAACATTCTGCTGATTTCAATTCCTTCAACAAGAAAAAACATAGTCAATGCTAGCAGCCATATATAAAAAATTATAGTGTTGTTAATTGTTCCTGAACTAATTGCAGCTATTCCAGAAATAGAAATGGCTCCGTGGATAATACAATTTGTGTTAAGCCAATGGTCGGATAAATTCCAGGTATAGAAGATATATCTTTTAAGAATAAAAGAAAAATTAATAATATATAGAATGATACCGATAAAGATTAATAGTTTAGTAAGTTCATAGAAAAAGTGATTATTAAAAAGACGTCCATAAACAATAACTAATGATTGTGTACTAACTGTAGATAAAAATAACACTCCATGAATCTTATCGAAATATTTCGATTTTAATATGACATAATAGCACTGAATACAAATGAATAAGTAAAATAGCCAAAGACCACCACTTAAAAGTGAAATGGTTATATATACGAATTTATATTCAGGGAACTGTTTGTAAAACAATAAGCACAATATAGATGTTCCTGCAATCCATGTGCCTATTGCAAAACTCTGAACTGGGTGGGTGATATAACGCCTACGAAAAGTTCCTTTAAAAACTGTTTTAATAAAAGAGAAAAAGAGTGAAAACCATGCTATAAGTAGAGCAATGTCAGCCGTATACAATGGAATTTGGCTAAAATTTGTGAACCTGCTTGTAAACCCAATACAGAAGATCCCTGTTGCCATTATAAGGGCCCCATTGGCAGGGTCAATACGCTTTTTCTGAAAAATAGGTAAGAATAGTAATATTAGTGTAAATAATATGGGAAAAAACATTCTTTGCAATAAGTACACCTTCTCACATTGATTTACTTGGTTTAAAACGATAAAGAAATATGTATGAAACATCTTCTGAAGAGAATTTAATTATAACATAATAATAAAAATGAAAAGATAAATTTGCAAAAAAAAAGAACTCTGATTGAATTGATTTAAACTGCTTCTCATACAGAAGTTGAGATCCATATAAAACAAATGTCTTGATTAAGAATACTATCGATAATTGGAACTTTGAGAGCCGTACTAATGTGACATAACCGATTTTTTTAAACCAATCAATTACAAAATATGTAAAAAAGGAATCAACAAGAAGGTTTATAAAAAAGTATAACTTAAATTTACCGTACGTGTATTTTAATACCCAAAGAGAACCGATAAAAAACGGTCCTATTATCAAGGGAAGTTCCACAATAAAATTACGTTTTATGTTTGAAGGGAACCACCACCATTTTTTCTTTTCAGCATATCTCCCTTCCGCCATTAGATATATACACATACTAATCGCGGAAGGGAAATATCTTTTGAAATATTTTAACCCAACTAAAGGTAATGAAAGCCAAGGTAAAAGAATCATTAGAATATTGAAAGTCTTAGTTAATTTCATTATTTTACATCCTTTAGAATTTTACATCTTTATTGTTGCTAAGTTTGGTAATTATATGTAGAAATAAAAAATGTTTCGCAGTTCGCTTAATTAACAGAAGGAACAATGAAAAAATGGATATAACTCAAGCAAAAAAACAGTTGAAATTCAATAAGCAAACATAAATGAAACTGGAACAACTGATCCATCAACAGGAATGCTACCAGGTATAAAAGGAACCATAAAATATGGATGATCCCAATAGTTGATACGAGTAAGAAAAACATCTAAGTAAACAAATATCACATGAAAAGAATACCATAAAAACAGATTTGAAAGATGTTTTACGATCAATAAAAAACAGGGTAAAAATTAATGGAACAAAAAAGAAAACAACGTAAAACCCAAATTGCCAAGTTCCAAAATGACCAAACTGTTTCCAGTATTAGAGAATTAGGCCAGTTAATTTGGCATCTAAAGAATTTATTTCCTCTAATACTTTTACATGTGACATTGAGGTCCTATCGCATTATAATAAATGGTTGATACTCCATTATTTGCCGAATTAACTTTTATACTCGAGCTATTAAAACTAGCGGTTAGCTTGTAATTCGAAAATGTAAGTTATTTTAGCCTATTTTTTTCATATAAAAGCAAAAACATTTTATGGCCTCGACTATACCTTCTTCAGGACGAGGTTTTATAAAATTTTAAAGAGGATGCATAATATACAAACTATCAACAAATGTTACAAGTACACTATACAAAGGAGGAATTGATTATGGCAAACAACTCAAATAACTTAGTCGTACCTGGAACTGAACATGCAATTGATCAAATGAAGGTGGAAATCGCAAATGAATTTGGTGTAGATCTTGGCGGTGAAACAACATCACGTGCAAACGGATCTGTTGGTGGAGAAATAACAAAACGCCTTGTTTCAATGGCGCAACAACAACTAGGTTAATTTGAATAAGGCATCATTCTTTTAGAATTAAACATCATGTATAACTACAGCTAAAGAATGAAAGATGCAATTATAGGTTTTCTAATGTTTAGTGTTTTAAAAGATCATGAAATTACTCACTTATATAGCATTCTAGGAAAGTCAACTAAGGTAACTAAGGAAAAACATCTAAGAACTGTTGTGCTTGGATTAACTGAAGAGCTGAACAGAACACACCAAATGGCTAATGAATTACTATACTAGAACTCTAACCCCACCAAACTTATAAATGAAAAAATACCGCCATTATTCTTTTGAATAATGGCGGTATTTTAATATAAAAAGACTACTCAATTTATTTTAATATATCCATCTGTAAAAAAACTAATGAATAGGTGAATAAGAATGCTTGATCCATGAATAAATTCACTGTTGTAAAAGAAAATGTTGGGGAGGAAAATATTAATTTGATTTTTGATGAAATTAAAAGAAGGAATTTGAGTATTCGTAAGCAAAGACCTAAACATATCAAACGTATAAAGTGATATTTAGTAAATACAAAAATCAAGGGAAATGTTCCTTGCTAACAAGGTATTAGGTCCTTTACTCTCTATCATTATAACATATAAACTTATGTCGTACTTCACCTGAATTACGACATAAAAAAGTCCGAGATTCCTCTCGGAGAAGGGGAGAATACTCTTACTATGTAAGGAGAGTTACATTCCTAATTTTATTTAAACTTCAAAGAAAATATACCTATGTTAGTTGTTATGATGCCCCTTTTGTTCGCAGAAAGCTTAAATCCCAACGAACGAGTAAAAGCTATTATGAGAAAAAGCTATTATGAGAAAAAGTATGGATTTATTGTGTTAATAACTTTTCCAAGGTTACTACACAACGTAAATGATCAATGAGCTGTCCTGCCTTAGTATTATATTCAAGATAATATTGATTGAACTGGACAAAAGTTAATTAGTTCACACTTCAAATAAATTTCGTAGAAAAGAGGAAGTTATCGAGGTTCTGAAGAAATTATTGTTTTGCTTTGTTAATAATGTACTTTGCAGCCGAAGTGGGTGATGAAAAGCTTATGAATAAATCTAATAAATCAAGAAAGTTCTTATCGTTAACTTCTTTATGGGGAGTAGATTTTTTAGTCGTTTCTGAGGTTGTTGGTTACAAATGATACTGTCGCAAAGTATGTTTTTAAAGAGCTTTTCACTTGTAATTAGACCAATTAGTTCTCCTGTTTTATCTGGGTTTGTTTTAGGTAAGAAATGAATGCTTCCTTATTTACGTGGCATTGGTTGGTAGCATTGGCTTGGATTATTTGGATGATATTGCGTGAACGTAAAATTTCAGTTCGTATATTTTCTGCTGGTTTACTATTGATGATTATTTCCGAAATTATGGATGCAATTGGTGTTAGTCTAGGGAAGTGGGCTTTACCTGTCAAAGTTATACCCGTAACCACTGTAAGTTTTTCTTTTAGACTTTCAGATTTGCCTGTATTAGCAATTATTGTTACAATTTAAGCCTAACTTTAATCCAAACATAATAGCAATATATTACAGTGGAGTGCGTTTGTTGGTTTACCCCTGTTGGCTATTCTTGATTTGTATAAGAACATTGATTGGGCGTTAACTTATTCATTTTTTATTTTAACTTTAATGTATTTACTTTCTCACTGGTTTAGCCGAAGGGAATCATTTGAAGAGCTTAATAGAAGTGACAGAGAAAACTGAAAAGTTAGTTTTTAGCTTAATAGCAACTATTTATAAAAGTTTTTCTCCGAAAATAAACTATTAACGGGTGTAATAAGGTCTTCAATAAAACAAAGCGCGTTCAATGAAGATCCTCAACAATTAAAGCACCTTTCAGAACAAGGAAGGTGCTTATTTAAGTTAAGGACTGATTGTGCTGTAACCCTTTTTTACGCAGTAGTTGGAAATAGCGAAGCAAGTAATATTGGTTAAAAAATAAAGTGCCAGCTTATTTACAGACATCCCGAATATTATTAAAACAGTAAAAATGTTTTACAATAGACTCTTAAAAATGTAAAAGCTTATTTGTTTATAGTGAAGGATTTTTTGTTGGGTATAGACCTGAATTTCGACATAAAAAAGCTATTATCCATCGATCGAATAATAGCCATGAAGGAGATAAAAATTGTATGATTAAGTAGCTTTTCCGATGGCTACTAATCAATGTACTGAGGATGATATCAGGAGCTGCTCCTGCCTTAGTATTATATTCAATACATTATTGAATGAACTGGACAATCGTTGATGTATATTGAAATTTCCTTATGAAGTGAGTTTTTCTTTATTTAGTAAAATGATAGTGCGTCAAGTTCAAGTTATAAATGTGGCAGCTCGAAGTCCCACTACTTTTGTAGAGGAGTGGGGAAAAATTCCACTTCTTACATAACCTTTTGAAAAAGGATGTTGTTTTCTAAATGGATGTGTTCAAATAGATCAGATTCTAGTGCTTCGAGGCGTTGGTACACAAGTCGATAGGTGCCGCAAGCATGCTCTGGTGGTGTAAAGTCATCTGTCATCTTACGAATCGCTTTAATTAAATTCCCTGCGTGATCATGCTCGTTCTCAAGTTCAATGATTTGTGCCTTTATATTTTCTCTCTCTTCTTCATTAGTCTCTTTTGCTAGCTTTTCTATAAGGGGAAAGACAATGGCTTCCTCTTTAACAGTATGTTGCTCTAATTCAGTTTTTAACTCATTAAAAAGTTTATGAATCTGTAAAAGATGAGGCTGATCTGGTCCATGAACCCTCATAACCTTAGTCACATAAGGAGTAAGTTGGGGAAGTTCATTAGCCAAATATATATGATGTTTCGTTTTTATATGCTGTATTAAATCCGATACAGTCGTCTCATTCCAATTTAATGTCATTTCATTTCTTTCATGTACACTTTGGTAAAGTTTTTGTAGCTGTTGCATTACGACTTCAATATCTACATTCCTCTCAAGAACTGCTTCGTGTAGAGGACGTTTTCCTCCGCAACAAAAATCAATTCGGAACTTCTTAAATAGGTCACTGGACTCGGGGAACTGGTTGACAATATCTCTTACAAGCATTGTTTGAGTAAACATGCTGGCCCTCCTCTTTATTTATTACTTCTAAAGATTATCATGATTTTAAACAATATGAAGTGACGGTCATCACTTACTAATTCCAGTTCGAATATTTCTTAAATTAGTTCATCATATAGTTTTTCGTAGTCAACGATGAAAAGTCCGTCTTCATCGATATCTACATATCCTCTCTTTTTAAGGTTAGTCAATGTACGGCTTACCGTTTCTCTGGATGTTCCTATCATGTTTGCGAGATCACGATTCTTAAAATGGGTAATGAGTTTATATCTTTTTTTATACGGAACTCCGTTACTTTTACATAATCGTAACAGCAACAAGATGATTTTTTCCTTTGAATTGTGTGAAATCTGTTCTTCAAGTCTATTTTGTAAATCTACAATTTTCTCACCTAGTATTCGAAATACCTTAATGCATAATTGAGGTGAATCCACTAACATTTTCTCGAATCCATGAATAGAGGTAGCTATTAAGATAGAATTTTCTAAAACTTCAGCATGTGCTGGATAATTCCCTTTTCTAAAGAAACCTGCATGTGGGAACATTTCTCCTGCTTCTAAGACAGAGACAATTTGTTCTTTTCCGTTATTGTCTGTCCTAAAAATTTTCACCTTACCAGATTGGACAAAATAAACTTGAGTAATAGGTTCTTCCTGCATAAATACTAAAGACCCTTTTTCGAGCTGTCGAGCATTTGAGATGTTTACGATCATTTCTAATTCTGTAAGGCTTAACTCTTTAAAAATAGAAAATGAGTAAAGACGGTCTTTTATTTCCTCTTGTGATATAGGCATTTCAATCTCCTTTATTAACATTCTTTTTTTCAGTTTTACGTATACACCTGGTTCTATGAATTAACAATATCACTAGTAGAAGTTTCGGTAAGTATTGTCTCAATATAACCTCCAATTATAAGTTTCTTTTGAATCTACACAAAAGAATAACAGTTCGGCAAAGTAATGCTGTGATAAAAATCACTTCGTTAAAACTGGGATTATCTTAAACTAATAAAACAAGATATTAAAAACATCTTTAATATAAGATTCAGTAAGAGGAATCAAAAAAGCTATGACTAAAATAGTAGATTTTATTCTTTTATATCAAGGAGGAAAGTAATGGACATTCATAAAAGACAGAAACGAACAATAAATGATGCTTTTGCATCTCATTTTGCTAAATCAATGTTTTTATCAGTTTCAGCCATTATTATTTTATCTTTTATAGCTACAAGAATGTTTACGCATGTTGATTTAAATCTATACGGTTATATGGTTGGAACAATAGTTTTTCTCGGAGGTTTCTTTTATCGGTTTATTGCTTGGGGAGAAAGACCACCGACTAAGATTTTCATCAAAAAGGGGATTAAGCTACTATTTCGTAAATCTACACCTAAAACATCTGTAGAGCAGCTAGCTACTTACAAATTTATCTGGAACAGAGGGATCTATCGTTGGACACAGCATGTGATGATCGGTTGTACTGTATCCTTTCTTGCTTCGTCACGTTTCCATTAGTGTTCGGTTGGATGTATTTTACAATGGATGAAAATGGATATTACACGGTTGTTGCGTTAGGCATTGATGTTATGAGTGTAAAGGCTGACGGAATCATTGCATTCTTCTTTTATAATGCATTAAACTTTACAGCCATTATGGTGATTATTGGAGTTTGCATGGCTCTATATCGTCGTTTAAAAAACATGCAGGCGAGAGCAGAACAAACCTTTATGTATGATTTTCTTCCACTTTATCTTTTGTTGCTTATCTCAATCACAGGATTAGCACTAACGTTTATGAATGTTTTTTTGCACGGGACAGGGCAACCAATTATGTCTTTAATTCATCAGTATTCAGTCATTATTACGTTAATTTATCTTCCGTTCGGTAAATTAGCACATATTCCTTTCCGTCCATTAAGTGTTTTTGCCAGAAACTATCGTGAGCATTATGCGGAACAATTAATGAAGGATTGTAAGGTTTGTGGTACTCAGTTTGTTTCAGAAGAACAATCAAACGATGTAAGAAATGTACTTGGAGTTAATGAGATTGATTTCCATATGGAGGATGGTTTCCATTTAGCTGAGTTATGTTTGCCATGTCGAAGAAAGTATCGTATTTCAAAGTTTTCAGGAATACCAACTCACGAAATAATGGTCAAGGAGGCCAATCAGAATGCAAAGGGATAAGTTTTTTAGGGAAGTAGAAAATGTTAATCATCCAAATGAAAAGTTAATTAAGACCCATTGTAGTTATTGTGGAATGCAATGTGGGATGAATCTAAGAGTTAACACAATTTCAAATAAAATTATTGGAGTCGAACCGAGATATGATTGGCCTGTCACGGTGGGGAAAATGTGCCCAAAAGGAGTAACAGCTTATCAACAAACAAATCATAAAGATCGCATTCTGAAACCACTGATTCGTGATGATTCTGCCCTAAAGGGTACGAAAGAAGGGTTCCGTGAGTCTAGTTGGGAAGAAGCTTATGATTTGATTGCAACGAAATTTTCAAACTTACAAGAGACTTATGGAAAAGACACATTGTCAGTTTTTAGTGGTGTATCGATGACAAATGAAAAATGTTATTTAACAGGAAAATTTACAAGAGTTGCACTAGGGACTCGGTATATCGATTATAATGGACGTTTTTGTATGTCAAGTGCAGCCGGTGGTTTTCTTCGTTCATTTGGTGTAGATAGAGGCTCAACACTACCTTGGACAGATATTCATGAAACAGATTGTTTATTTATTTCAGGAAGCAATACTGCAGAATGCCATCCTACTTCAATGTTCCGGGTGTGGTCTGTACAGGAGAGAGGTGGCTATTTAATTGTAGCAGATCCTCGTGAAACACCTCTGGCAAGAAGAGCGGATCTTCACTTAGATTTAAAGCCAGGGACTGACCTTGCATTAGCAAATGGAATTCTGAATCTTCTTATTGAAAATAATTATGTTGACGATGAATTTGTAATGAATCATACAAATGGATTTGGTGAAACAAAGGAATTAGTTAAGGAATTTACACCAGAGTACACAAGTAGAATAACTGGAGTTTCAAAAGAAAAAATTATAAAAGCAGCTGAAATATACGGAAAAGCACCGAATGCAATTGTTATGTTTGCTAGAGGGATTGAGCAGCAACATAAGGGTGTTGATAATGTATCTGGTTATGTAAACATGGCGTTAGTAACTGGTAAAATTGGTCGACCTAAAGCAGGGGTTGCGACATTTACTGGTCAAGGAAACGGGCAGGGTGGTCGCGAACACGGACAAAAATCTGATTTATTACCAGGGTATCGAAAAATTACGAATCCTAAGCATGTGGAAGAGGTTTGTGAAGTTTGGGGAATTACACCAGAAGAAATGCCTGAGCCTGGGGTTTCTGCTTATGAAATGTTTGAGCTAATGGATCAAAAGAAGATTCGAGGATTGTATTTATTATGCTCAAATCCTGCGGTTTCAGCTCCTAATTTAAATTTTGTGAGAAAAGCACTTAAAAACCTTGATTTTATGGTTTGTTCGGATTTCTATCTATCAGAATCAGCAGAGTTTGCAGATGTAATTTTACCTTCTGTAACCTGGTCAGAGGATGAGGGAACAGTCACAAATTTGGAAGGGCGGATCATCAAAATAAACAAAGCGCAGGAACCTATTGGAGACTCTAAGCCAGACTGGCTCATTCAAGTAGAATTAGCAGAAAAATTAGGGAAAGGCAAATACTTCTCACACCTTAAGGAAGCAAGAGATGTGGCAGATGAATTTAGAAGAGCTACAAAAGGTGGGTATGCCGATTATTATGGTGCAACATGGGATAAAATCGACAAACAGGACGGAGTATTTTGGCCTTGCAAAGATGAAAACGATACAGGAACACCACATATGTTCCTTGATAAAAAATTCTATCATCCAGACGGAAAAGCAAAAATTTGTGCATTGCCATATCGACCACCAGCTGAAGAGCCATGTGAAGAATATCCGCTTCGTCTTACAACAGGCCGTGTTGTTTATCATTATTTGTCTGGGAATCAAACAAGAAGAATACCATTTCTGAAGGATATGTGCCCAGAGCCTTACGTGGAAGTTCACCCTGAAACGGCTGAACGTTATCACATTTCACATGATGAAGTGGTTCGCCTGTTTACCCGTCGAGGTGAGTGTAACTACAAAGTGAAAATAACAGAAGCAATACGGAAGGATACAGTCTTCGTACCCTATCACTTTGGAGACTATGAGTCTATCAATCTATTAACAATCGCGGCTCTTGATCCGATTTCAAGAATGCCTGAATTTAAAGCTTGTGCTGCACAAATTGAGAAGCTAGCCGTAGGGAAGGTGCAATAAATGAAAAAAAGATTATATCTTGAGTTAGAAAATTGTATTGGTTGTCGTTCTTGTCTTGCAGCATGCACACAATGCGGAGGACATGAAGAGAGAAACCGAAATTATGTATATGATGTGAATCCTTTAGTAAATAGACAAACCATGCCTCTAATGTGTTTGCATTGCGTAAATCCGGCATGTGCCAGAAGTTGTCCAGCCCAAGCAATCCAAATCCATGAAACAGGGGCTGTTTTATCAGCTCTTGTTGAAAAATGTATTGGTTGTCAAAACTGTACAATTGCCTGTCCGTACGGCATACCGAAGTTCGATACAGAACAAAATTTGATGTACAAGTGTGATTTGTGTATCGATCGAACCAAGGATGGTATTCCACCAATGTGTGCAAGTGTTTGTCCATCTAATACACTTCAATGGTTAACAGAAGAAGAAATCGAAGCGAAACAGAAAAACCACCCTTTAAATAATGGGAAATGGGTAGCGAGTATGCCTTATTTAGAAGGTGAGACAAACGTAAAAATCAGTTTACCTGGTATTTTACAAGGGACAACTAAGTTATTTTAGGGGGATATGGAGAATGAACAATAAAAATAACAAAATCCCATTCGAAGAGGATAATTACACACATAATATACAAAGAAACAATGAGCGGATGCTTGATCGCAGGGGATTTATGAAAACATTAGTTGGTGCTGCTGGTTTATTCGCTGTTTCATCATTACCATGGGGGTACTGTTGCGGCAAAGGAATTAATGGGATTGGCAGACAAAGAGTACCCTAGAATGAAAATTGCAGATGTAAGTGATATAGCGGTAGGAGACTCTGTGAAATTTACATTTCCAAGTGAACATGACGATGCACTCCTTATTCGATTAGGAGAAAATAAATATGTTGCGTATCAAAATGCATGTACCCATTTACGCTGTCCTGTTTTTTGGGTGAAAGAAGAAGGAGAAATGATATGTCCTTGCCACCACGGGAAATTTGATGTTCACACTGGTGCACCAACAGCTGGGCCACCAAGAAGACCATTACCAGAAATACAAGTAAAGGTTGAAAAAGGTGCTATTTATGCAGTGAGGGTGAAGAGATATGAAGCGTAATTTCTTTCTTCTGTGCGCAACATTATTTTTGAATATCGTTTTTACGCAGTATATGGTTCACCAATATTTTTATGAAAATTACGTCAATAGTATATTGTTTTGCGGATTGAACTTAGTTCTATTTCCTATTGCACTTACTATCTATAAAATCGATAAGAGGCAAAGAAGGAGTATCACTGATGAGAAATGAAACCTATTTAGATTTTTGCTTCATTAGAGAAAAACAGGGGGAATTCTCACAAGAGATTCACAACCTATTTTCTAAGATCTTTGTTGGAAAACGGTTGAACTGGTATTTAGATGAAAAAAAGGTTGATGGTTTAGAAGTTATAGTTGCTGAAGTAAAAGGGTTGAGTGATTGGGAATCTGAAGAAGAGCTCATCGACTATCTCGATGAAAATGCAGATAATCTATTTTGGACCTACCTTCAAGGATATCAACTCTCTATTTTTTCTGATAAGAAAGGGTGTCAATCCTGTGGAACTCATTGAATCGCTTGAATTAAATGATTTTATATCAATACCTGTCTTGCTGACAATCCAGGGAAAGGAAGAAGAAGACAAACCAGCTTGGATGGAAAAAGTGGTTCAACGTGTTGAGTTATGTCCTGATGGTACACACATTCGGCTCTATTTTGATTCTCTACATTTTATTGCTTTTCCAAAAGATAGTGTTGTATCAAGAAAAGAAAACACTTGGAGTGCGTTTGATCAAGAGACATTCCTCACCTATTTAATGGAGAAAAAAGGAGAAGATAGTCATGATTAAGAAAGTCCAACTACCATTACAAACACTAAATTTAGTTCTTGGCTTTATGGTTTGGGTGATTTTATCTTCGCTTTTACCTTTTATTAAGGAAGACATCGCGATTGCCCCTGAGAAGTTAGCTTTAGTAACAGCAATACCGGTTATTTTAGGGTCAATATTGCGTATTCCCCTAGGGTATTATGCAAATTTAATTGGTGCTAGAAAAGTATTCTTGATTAGCTTTGTTTTATTAATTCCCCCTGTTTACTATATAAGCATTGCTAATTCTCTTACTGATCTACTAATAGGTGGTTTATTCTTGGGAATTGGAGGGCTGTTTTTTCAGTAGGAGTTACCTCACTACCCAAATATTATCCAAAGGAAAAACACGGATTCGTAAATGGAATCTATGGAGCAGGAAATTTTGGAACAGCGATTAGTACGTTTGCGGCACCAGTATTAGCATCAAAATTTGGTTGGTCCTTAACTGTACAATTTTACCTTATTATTCTGGCAATCTTTATCGTCATAAACTTCTTCCTGGGTGATAAACAAGAGAAAAAAGTGAAGGCACCACTTCTTAAGCAAATAAAAGGTGTATATAAAAATGTTACAATGTGGCAATTATGTTTATTTTACTTTATTACATTCGGTTCTTTTGTAGCATTCACGATCTATCTTCCTAATTTTCTAGTAATGAACTTTGGATTGGAAAAGGTAGATGCAGGCTTAGGACAGCAGGTTTTATCGTGACTGCAACATTAATGAGGCCTGTAGGTGGTTGGTTAGCCGATCGATTTCATCCACTTAAACTATTGATGTTTGTTTTTGCTGGATTTACGATATCGGCCATTTTACTATCTTTTGCTCCTTCAATGACTTGGTATACAGCGGGGTGTTTAACCATTGCCATATGTGCAGGAATAGGAAATGGGGTTATCTTTAAGCTTGTACCAACCCTTTTCTCAAAACAGGCAGGAGTTGTTAATGGAATTGTTTCAGCCATGGGTGGATTAGGAGGATTTTTCCCGCCACTTATTTTGTCTACGTTATTTAATCTAACTGGACATTATGCAATAGGATTTATGGCATTATCTGAAGTAGCATTAGCAAGCCTTGTTCTCGTTATTTGGATGTATTATAAAGATAAACTAGGGCTTGCCAATCAGGTTATTAGCCACACAACAGAAGGAATTATGATTACTGATCATAAGGGGAAAATTATTTCAGTTAATCCAGCTTTTACAAAGTTGACGGGTTACGAAGGGGAAGAGGTACTTGGTAAAAATCCAAATCTTCTTAAATCAGGTATGCAAGATAATAGGTTTTACCAGGAAATGTGGTCGGAAATTGAGAGAAAATTTCATGGCAAGGTGAAATATGGAATCGACGTAAAGACGGAAAGAATTATCTAGAGTGGTTAACCATTAGTGCAGTTAAAAATGAAGCAGGAGAAATTGTTCAATATGCTGGAATGTTTAGCGATATAACAGAATATAGGAAAGAAGTTTAATTCAAGTAATTTCAAAATGTAATAATATAATCTGAAAAAGAACTAATTCCTTGGAAAAGTGGTTTGTTCTTTTAAGTTTATCAATCATCCATAATCATCGCGATTTTAGGTGACTTTCCATCGTCTCATTTTTTCTGATAAAACTATATTAGTTTACTAAAGTGTATTATTTATTGTTAAGTAATATATATCTTCAAAAAACAAAATATATATTACAGTTAATATGTAGGGAGTTAGAGTGAGTTTATATGTAGAAGTAAAAAGTAAGGAATAAAGTAAAATACGCGCAGATTGAGAAAGAACATTTTACGCGCAAGGTGAACTTGTAATTGCAAATTATTAGGAGTAACAAGATAAATTATAAATCTCTTGAAGATAAACAAATACAACCCTAGCCTACGAGTTTGTTTACTTAAAAGTAAGCATCTGGAATGCCCATTAGATGAATTAATTTTGGGTAGAAGATTGAATTCTTTAATTACAGGCATGGTCGTGGTATTTGAGGATCAGATTAAAGAAAATAAAATAATAACGATGATATTGAATGAGACGAATGAATCAATCAAAATATAAACAGTTTTCATTAAATATTTAGCTATTTCTAAATTGTCCTTTTGGTTTTATTGTTAATAGCTGGACAAATCCTAAGTGTGAATAACTTAAACTTTTGACTAAGCATTGAATTTACCCTTGCTTTATAGTTTCTAGCTCCTTCACTGAACTAGTAGCTTCATCAGCTGAAGAATTAACTGCAATTACGGAGCAAACTAGCAAAGCTACAGAATCCATTACAGAGTGCGTCCAACAAGTTGCAAATGGCGCAGAACATGCAACTAACAATGTTCAATAGAGTGCGACAGCCTTGAAGAAGTTACTACTGGAGTACAATCTAGAGGTAAATTGATGTAGAAGAGGGGTAAAATTTCGTAAAACTGGCTGAAGGTAACTTCAAAGAAATATATAGGTATATGGAACAGTTATCGGAACAAATAAATGATATGGCAGCAACAGCTCAAGAAATTTCTGCTAGTACACAAGAGGTTTCTGCAACAGTAACAGGCATTACAAAAGTTTCTAAAGAGACTTCCATGCACTCACAAAATGTAGCTGCTTCAGCAGAAGAACAGCTTGCTTCAATGGAAGAGATAACAGCTTCTGCTAACTCATTATCTAATTTAGCTGAGAAATTTCAAAATAATCAATAGGTTTAAAGTTTAAAGTTAAAGAATTAATATATTTATCATTAGAAAGGCCTGTATCTATGGAAATAGAACAGGCTTTTTTATAGGAATTCCTTGTGACAATAGTGAAGAATATGGAGAATAGAAGTTATTAACGGGCAATTTTAATTAGAAAATTTATGAGGAAATTTTATTTTATGCAAAGTATAGGTATTTGTTTAGATGTCCCCATTTTAAATAAACGGGAACATCTTTGAATTAATTTGATCAAAGGTGTATTATTGTATTATTTTTTAATTAATATACCACTTTAATTGGATCAACAGCTAAAATATTAACTCCATTTAATTCAATCCAAATATAAGAATGATCAACTTCTAACCCACTAACATTTGTAATTGTGGAATGAATCTCTTCTTGTGTTTCAAAGCTAGTTGTTCCAAGAAATCCATTTGGCTGAATTAGATCCTCTGCTAGGTTTATAGAAATTGTGGTATCGTTCTGAGATAAATAAGCTGCTTGACTTTCTTGTGGTATGGTAAGACAGACTAAAGTTAAACCAAATAATAAAGTCAATAATTTAAATTTCATTTAAAGTTCCCCTTTCTTTTGAATGAACAAAAAGGCATCGACCACCTCAGGATGAAACAAACGTCCTCTCTCTTTCTTAATTTCTTCTAGAGCTGATTCTAAGGGGCGTCCTTGACTATAAACACGTACACTAGTCATAGCATCAAATGAATCTATGACTGCAACAATATTGGCTAAAAATGAGATATCATCACCTTTTAGGCCTTTGGGATATCCTGTGCCGTTATATCTTTCATGGTGTTGTTCTACAATCGTGCTCGCTTTTTCTAATATAGGAATCCCAGTTTTCTTTAAAAGTGTAAATTTCCATAAATAGTATGGAGTTTCATCTCTTCATACTCCTCGACTTTGTTTGCCAGGCTTATTCAATATGCGATCTGGAACTTTTGTTTTCCCTATGTCGTGTAAGAATGAACCGAAGTTTAATTCCAACATTGCTTCCGATGAAAGTCCCATTACTTCGCCAACTTTCATAGAGAGGTCCTTAATTCGACTACAATGGTCTGCAGTATATCCATCTTTTTCCTCTACCGTTACTGCAAGGTCCATATATTCCTTTACCTGTTCATCGACACTGTCATACATGCTATCAGAAGAGATGTATAAAAATTCTGTTTCTCCTATAGCTTTAAATAAGGTGTCTTCTAAAATAGGATCCATGATAAGATGATCTCCTATTGAAGCTATCTTTAATGTGTCTTTTTCTTTCCACGAAAGAGATCCTTTAAGGATGTAAACAAATTCAAGACCATCCCATCCAGCGATAGGACCAACTGCCCAACGGTTACCATCTCCAAGTCTATGATGAAGGATGTCTAATCCCTTTTTTTCAGTTAGCTGACGAATCGTAACACCATTAATGCTAGTCTCATTTTTATATCCCCCGTAAGGGATATGGATAATGTTGTTGTTTTTAGAATTCAATGCCCTAGTAGTCCTTTCGTTCATTTCTGATCAATTATACAACCTTCTTATCACTTCGACAATATATGACAAAAATGAAATTTATGGTCAACTAAAGATCTGATAAAATTTATTATCTCCTTAATTTATACTTAATATTTAATTCCTTTATCTAATAAGAAAGGGTATTGATGCAAACAAGAGGGGAAGGGCGAGAGTGAAATATCACCAAAACTATTTTGAAAATTGTATACCATGTAATTCACAGCGAAAAAGGTATAGCATACAATTAACAATGCTTTAGTGGTTTCGGATCCAGGTTTCTTAAGCCACTGAATAGGCAAAACTAGATGGAGTATCTGTTTATAATTCTCCAACAAAAGGTTGATAGCGAGTAGCACACTTAAGATATAAATACAAAACTTATCTTTCTGTGATTATTTAGAGCTATTGAAGCAACTGAGGTCACTATTACCCTGAACAAATGCATTTATAGGAAGTGTTTTTTGGTTTCCAAAAGGTTCTCTTTAAAAAAGGTAGAGGGAGTCAAAATCGACTCTTTGAATAAAATAATATGCTGTTTCTTAATTGAATGAATAAAATACAGAGTTATATTTTTCTTGCCTAAATCTTCTTACTTGGTATTTGAGTATAATTACATCTATTTAGAATAGAGAAAAAAATCCTGATTAAAATAATCATACAATTTCTTTAATCAGGACTTTAAGGTTCCATAAAAAACTCATAATCTTTAACTATAAAACTTCACCTGTGCTCTTCCATTTTCTTTCGCTTTATACAGTGCTTTATCAGCATTACAAACCAATGTTTGAGGTACTAGTTCCATCCTTAAAGTAACATGCTATGCCAATTGAAGAGGTTGTTTGGAAAGTATGACCTTCAATATACCAAGGTTCCTGCAGTTTTTTTGCGATTCGTTCCCCAATTATTTGAGCTTCTGTAGAACTTGATAAGTTAGAGAGAATGATAGCAAATTCATCTCCCCCTATTCTAGCAAGTATATCTGTATCACGAAGAATATTTTGAATTCTCCTTGTGAGCATCACGAGAAGCATATCCCCAATGTGATGACCCAATTTATCATTTATATTTTTAAAATAATCGATATCTAGATACATTAAGGCTAATAATTGATTTGTATCGTTTGCTCGAGAGATTTCGGATGAAAGTTTTTCCATAAAATAACGACGATTTGGTATATTTGTTAAATAATCATAGTAGGCCAACGTTTCTAATTGGGATTGAAAATGTTTACGCTGAATAATATCTCTAGCAACTAAAACTAGTTTTTCAAAATCCCCATTCTCGTTATAAATGGTGTTTACATTTGCCTCAAGCCAGATATATTGACCATCTCTTTTAAGAAATTGATATTCAAAGATATTATGATTTTCTTTGCCAAGTACCAATTCTTTGAAAGCCTTTTTTATAGGTCTGTACTGATTTGGATGAATGTACTCAATTAGTTTAGCTATTTCTCGATTTATATAATCTTTATAAGAATAACCAGTTATTTTCTCAAAGGAAGGAGATAGATACTTAATAATTCCTTTATGATTTACTGTTATAAGTATATCCTTCATATTTTCAGCTATAAAACGGTAGTTAGATTCACTTACTTTTAATGATTCTTCCGCCTTTTTTCTTTCCGTTATCTCTCTACTAACAATAATTAAATGGCTTTTATTACTATTTTTATCAAATACCGGTGTTTTAATAACTTCCCAAGTTCTTGTAATACCATCGGGAGTTTGAAAAGATTTCTCAATTTGAATTGCTTCACCATTTTCCCATGCCGCTTTATCTGTCTCCATATTAAAAATAAAGTTATGTCGATGAGCAGGGAAAATCTCCGCTAGCTCCAAGTCAGTTTTTCCAATATAGGGAAAGTCATCCTCCATACCATAGGAGTTAAGAACTAGTTTATTTGTTACAAGCCATCTGCTGTAACCATCTTTTAAAACTATAAACTCAGGAATTAAATCTATCAATAATCGAAGCTGTGGTTCATATGTTGTAAGGGTCGATAGGTATTTAATGTATTCCATATGTTCTCCTTTTTCTAGCTGTGTATATATCTATTTTACAATATTCTATTGTATAAAAACAGATGGTAACGGGATTAAAGAACTATAAAAATATAATGAGGATACAATTTAATTATTAGAATAAACTTTGTCTGATTTGAAGAAGTACGAAGAAGGCCTGAGAAGGCAAAAACTAAAAATGTTTATCCTGATGTAGGCGTAGCGTTTCGTTCTTATTGGTTTTTCAATGAATTTATATGTCACTTATCAAACGAAAATTTTCACAAATAAGTGTACTTAAAATCTAAGGGATAGTTTAAAAAGAACAACAGCTAACAAAACAAAGTCATTTGCTGTATTGGATTATTAGGTACTCGTCTTTGGCGTAACTAGCTAAAAATGAAGCTCGATAATAAACTTATATTAGTATGTTTTTTATATTTGTAGTCATTTGAAATCCTCCATGATAATAGTAAAAGCTACTTAGTGTTCTTGAAACTGTCTTTTATATTTGGGGATAACTACAGCATCGCGGTTTTAATAGGAGAATTTAGTATGATTTTGATAAAAAAACAGAAAATTGTTGATATAAACAATGCTAAATAAAATATTACTTGGTTTATTTCTTTACTTTCTGTTCTTCTAGGAATTTGATAAATTCCTCTTTAGTTATTCCAGATTCCAAGGCTAGTTTTACTAACTCTAAAATTTCTTTACTTTTTACTTTTCCTATCATTCTCAATCACTCCAAATCTAAGGATTTAAACATTAGTTTAACTTATCGTTCGGAACATTCCAGGAAGCTTTTTTTATAAGGAACAAGGTTTTAAGTTTAATAAAATTCTTTTTTCCTTTTCTATTTCCCTAATTAAAAACAAAAATTAAGTCATACATTTAGTAAATGTTAATACTTACACTGATTACAAAAGCATTAAAATAAACTTATAGAGAAACACAATTATAATTATGCAAGATTATATACAATAATTAAAGCAATTTGACAATATTACTAATATTAAGACGAAAGAAAACAAAAATCACTGTTTTATTTATGAACTGTGGTTCTACGCGAAATAGTATCTATAATGATTTTAAGATTACCTGATACAAGAGTCACTTATATAAAGAAAAGGAGAGACCTCCCACTTTTGAGAGAGTGAAGAGGGTAGGTGAGGTAAAGGGTTTCAGCCTACTACGCTTTTTATTTCTTATTAATATCTTCTCCAAGTTTTCTAGCAACACTCCACATTGCCTTTTTTACATACCATTGTTCTGAACTTTTTAGTAAAGGTTGTTTTGGTTCTATATTTGTTAATTTGTCAGTGAACATTCCAAGGAAATAGTGCAGGATTAGTCTTCATCAAAGCGTGAATGTCTAATAGCATTTGCTTTTTTTATGTAAAAGGCCATATTCTTGAACAGGAGAAGGAAATATTATATAGAGTTTAAATCACTTTTTTTAATTATTTTTTAATATATTTAGAAAAATTGTTGAACATGCGTATAAATTTGATTTGATCTTTTAAATCGTCTTAAATAATGAATAAAAAATAAGGAGGCTATTATGACTATTTCACGTGATCAACAGCTTTCAATTTATGATAAATCTCGAGAGCTTAAAAAAGAGTTTAACCAGTTAGTTGATGAATTTACAGAAGGTTTGTGGAGGTATTGTCTTTATCTAACTGGTTCACATTGGGATGGGGAAGATTTGTATCAAGAGACGATGGTAAAGGCGCTTGGTAACATATATCAACGATGGCATCCAACAAACCCAAAACCATATTTATACAGAATAGCGACTAATACATGGATTGATCACTGTCGTAAAGAAAAAAGAATAATTGGTAGTCTAGAGGAAGAAGAAGTTCCAGCAGAAGAAAATCCTGATACTTTAGATGTTGAAGAAGCTCTTAATCATCTTATTAGCCTTTTTACTCCTAGACAATGTGCTGTTTTTCTACTTATGGAGGTATTTTCCTTTACAGCTAAAGAAGTGGCTGGTATTGTTCAGACAACTCCAGGTGCTGTTTATGCAACTTTGCAACGCATGCGAACAAAATTGAAAAACCAACCACCTAAATCAAATTCAAAGCCTGATTCTACATTAAATTCAATAAAAAGTGAGGATACAACTATTAAAAAATACTTAAATGCATTGAATAATGGTGATCTTGAAGGAGTACTGTCTATTTTTAGTGACAATGCTCATAACGAAGCTTCATTAGGTTTCCAGGAGTTTACTAAGGATGAAATGCGCTCTGGATCGATGCAGTTTGGTTTACCTGGTTTCGTACTGAAAGGTACCAACTTTGGGGGAGAAATGTCATTGTTGTATTTTATGATGGAGAACAAGGTCCAGAAGTTCACGATATTCAGTATCAAGAAATTGAAAATGGGAAAATTGTTCTTCATCGTAGTTATTATTTTAGGAAGGAATTCATGTTTGCTGCCTCTGAAGAGTTAGGTTACCCAGTTCAAATTGATAAACCTGTTGTTGATTGGAATTAGGGATAGAAAAGATGAGGAAATTGAATCCATTTAATATACTCGATCTTCAAGAAAAGGACGCACTATGTGCTTTCTACGTGTTATATAAAGTATTTGTTCAGTGTGTAAAGAAAAGCACATTATCTCCCCTATTTAGCTAAATTAGATATTCGAAAACTTTAAAGAGATAAAAATACTAATTCAAAATTTTTGTATGAACTGTTAGGTTATATTGAAATTCAAAATTTTTTTATCTTTTAAAAGTTGGAATGTGACACATAAATATAATAGATAAAATACTAAATACTTTGGAGGTAAGCGATGAACTCAGTATTAAATAAAATTAGTGGTGTTTTTATACCAATTAGTAATATTGAAAATGCTCGTGATTGGTATTGTGATATTTTAGACTTGTCAACAGAAGGGGAGATTTACTTTGGTCATATCTATGTTCTTCCATTAGATGGGCCAAATATTGTACTTGATAGTAAAATTTTCGCACCAGACGATGTATATAAGACTCCAGCATTTCAACTGCAAACTGATGATATCCATCTATCTTACGAATATCTAAAAGAAAAAAATGTGAAAATAACCACTAAAATTGAAAATGGACATTGGTTTAATTTTAAGGACCCAGATGGCAATGTAATAATGGTATGTAAATAATGTTTATAATTACTTGGTAATCGCCATTAACCAATAGTCCTATCATTTTTTGCAATAACACAAGAGTGAGGAACATGTTTTATCTCTATTCAATGAATAGACGTTATGATGTTTTTAACTGAAAGTTGCTTATCATTAAATTTCCACATAGGACGCCTTTCTGGAACAAGGAAAGGCGCTTATTTCAGTTAAGTGCCAGAAGACGAACAATACCTGTCTGCTTTATTGGATCAAAATATTTAAATGTTAGTGAGTTTTTGAAAATATGTAATTAAAGTTAAATCAGTTTAGCTTTAAAGGTACATATTAAAATAAATACATGAGGGGTATTGTTTGAAAAATCTATAATAATGATATTTAGTTTATTTCTGATTTCTTGTAAAAACAGTGGAATCATTATTGATGAAACACCAGAAGAAGCGTTGCAAAAACAAGACTCAAAAGAAAATGCTTTTAAGATTAATAAAATACTTAATTCAACAAACGATAATCAAAAACAAGATTTTTACGGTTTTGAAGGTGAAGTAGAAAATAGAACCGAGTGGTTTGTAGTGAATGTAAAGGATTTCGTTAATATCGGTACACCGAATAATGAAAATGAATCATATACTTCAGGAACAGATACTTTCACTGCGGGATTAAGTAATAAACCTGAATTATTGTTGATATTCCTGTAAATGACTATTAAGTTTGGATTGAAAAGCTTGAAAATGAAAAATAAATCTTCATATATGAAGCTCGAGAAAAATTGTAAATTTGTACTTCAAAAGGTGTATTAATTCAATATCCATCTTCAACAAACAAAAGCACCTTTGTTTATTACGTAGAAGGTGTTTTTGTTGTGTTATTGACGTAAATTGCGACATAAAAAGTATATTACCAATCGTTCGATTAATAAACCTGAGAGTGTAATTTATTGATTGTCATTTGATTTAACCTGCTTTTCATACAGAAGTTGAGATCCATATAAAACAAATGTCTTGATTAAAAATACTATCGATAATTGGAGCTTTGAGAGCCGTACTAATGTGACATAACCGATTTTTTTAAGCCAATCCATCACAAAATACGTAAAAAAGGAGTCAACAAGAAGGTTTATAAAAAAGTATAACTTAAATTTTCCGTACGTGTATTTTAATATCCAAAGAGAACCGATAAAAAACGGTCCTATTATCAAGGGAAGTTCCCCAATAAAATTACGTTTTATGTTTGAAGGGAACCACCACCACCATTTTTTCTTTTCAGCATATCTCCCTTCCACCATTAGAATATACACATACTAATCGCGAAAGGAAAATATCTTTTGAAATATTTTAACCCGAGTAAAGGTAATGAAAGCCAGGGTAAAAGAATCATTAGAATATTGAAAGTCTTAGTTAATTCCATTATTTTACATACTTTAGAATTTTATATTTTTATTGTTGCTAAGTTTGGTAATTAATAGTAATAAGGTTATAAGTATATGGCTATATATAATCCGCGTAATAATCTTTTCAAGAACTTTGAGCCAAAGCAAACATCACGAGTATATGAAATAACAGATAGAGGATTATATGATGTTAGTGGAGGTTATTATGTTATTACAGCAAGTCATACATCCTTAGATCTATAGGTTATTTAGCCAACATCTTTAGATGTTGGCTTTTAATGTCGCATTAGGCTGAAAATGCGTCAAAGACTGCATACGGTCATGTTAAGGTTGGTACCGGCATTAATGTTACAGATGGAGTTATAAGTGTTGCAGAAATGACTGCTTCCAATGTATCGACAACAAGTGGAAGCAATGTTCAAACTGAGTTAGATAGTTTAAAGTCATCTGTCAATAATGGGAAAACAACAGTCAAGAACGCTATTATTGGCAAAGGTGGAACAGTTCTTGACGGAGATGGTGATGGAGTTAGTACTTTTGCGGAGTTGGAAAGTGGGGTGAAGTCTATACCACCAGGCTTGAAAGTCGATCCATTAAACGAGTTATTAGTATCCACATTCCCTTATAGTAAGAAAAGTTATAATAATTCATCAATAAACAATATCCTAGCTATTAGCGATAAGTATGTTGTTTATCAAAACGCAGAGTATGCTAATGGACAATTAAAAGTAATAGACAGAGATTCTGGTATTGAAATAACAACAATCACATTACCTACCGGTTACTTGCCTTATACAAGATCATACAATCCATGTGCGGCTATTAATGGCGATTGGTTATATTGTACTATGCAATATAATAGTGCCTATGATGTATTTGCTATTAACGTCTTAACAGGTAATTCTACATTTAAGACCTTCGGAAACACTAATCGAGTTGAATCATTAAAACTATGTTCTGATGGTTATGTTTATGGAGTATCATACGGAACGATATCGAAATGGGACAATAAAGGGAATCGCCTATATATGACTAATTTCTCTTCTACTAATGGCGGAGGAGATAGAGTATTTGATGTAATAGATAACGTTCTTTATTTCGGAAATAATAATGGTGGAAAGTTCGTGCTTGCTAATCCATCTACAGGTAATAAAATTACCGATTATGTTGTATCAAACGCGACAAATAACGCTCCCTCTCATTTATTCAAAATAGGAAGTTACTTTTTTGTTTGTTGTGGGGTGTATGTGGCTCGTTTCACATCAACTTGGACAAACGATATCATAATGGGCGATACGTTGGGAATCTATAAAATTACGGATACTTATTTTCTAGCTTTCAAAAGAGATACTTCAACTTATCCCGCAGGAGGAGCTATGTACAATCCAGACTTAACAATCAAAAAAATGTCAATCACTGCTTTTTCATTTCAGAGCGCAATCGCTAACGAAAACGAAAAGTATATAGAATTAATACAAGGTTTTGGCGCGTCGTCGGATTCTGCACAGGAAATGTCGGTAGTTCGTATGTATAAAAAATAGGAGGGATTCATTTTGTGGTATGTTACGTACAAGAAAATAACAAACGAAAAAGCTAGAGTGGAAAATTATTTCAATCTGGATTTAGTTGAAAAACCAGAGGGAGTCGAAGGATTTGAAATTGTAAAAATACCTACTCCACCACTAAAAGATGGTCATGAAGTGATTGAATTTATCAATCCTAACACAAGGGAATTTTTCTATGATTTTATTCCACGCCCCTTATCTCCAGAAGAAAAGATTTAACAGCTTGAAGTTGAGAAAGAAATTTTGATTCAACAACAAGCCCAATTAAACGCTGATCTAACAGCATTTATGGATTACTACTTCTCTACAACATCGGGAAACTAAAAATTGAAATTGATCTAGGAGGGATATTACATGGCAGTATTAAGCTTTAGAACGTCATCTTATGCAAGAGATGTATATTTATATGGGAATCGTAAAATTGCTGATACACCAACTGAGTACCATGAACCGGTAAAGGAATATGCAGCAAATACATTTAATCAATCTCAAGTGGATGATGCATTAACAAAGACATACATTTCTCAAACAGAATATGATGAAACAATGGCGTACAAACAAGTGTAGGCTATTTTTTATGTCTTAATAACCCATCAGGGAATTAATGTTCATTTATTTTGGGACTAGAAAGGATAGTGACTATGAACGAATAGATGATTTAGTCTAATGGATAAGTTATCTGCATAGGATTGGACAAAGGGGGGAGGAGAAATGCAGAAAATGCAGAAATTGTTGATTCTATTGTTCTTTTTGATTTCCTTGATTGGATGTGAAAAGGAAAGTAAGGTTAAACAAATTAATTATATAAAAGAGGGGATCGTTGAAGACTTAGATAAATATACTTCAATGACTCAAGTTGAACAGGATTTAGATGGGAATGGTTCTAAAGAGATAATAACAATGTATGTTGGTCCAGCGTTAGAAAACGAAGGGAAAACCTCTATTCACGATGTTGATGAAGTATATTATAGGTTGATTGTTGAAGATGGAGAAAAGGAATTTTCACTTATAAACTTTAAGAAAGATTTGAAAAATATTGTTGAAGTTTGGTTTGAAGAAAAAGATGATGGATACGAAATCGTTATTTTCTTTGATGGAGAAAATAGGGAGATTATATCCTACAATTATGATAAAAAAATCTAGGTTTATTGAAGAAACAAAATATGAAAATAAAGGGAAGGTAAAAGAATTTAAGGATGTGTATTTCCCTGTAGAGTAAGTTTGCACTATGGGTAATTAAGATTTAAGTCAACAATATTATGTTGGCTTTTTTATTGCGCAATCGGGAATTTATACGCAATAGTCTGTATTTGAAACTTGATTCAATTGAAAATGAAATAAAGAGCTTCCCATTAGGTGACTTTTTTAAATATTGTTATTGGTTTTAACTAATACTAGCGTAAAAGAGCTTGGTGGTGGGTAATGTTGGTGACTACGGAACAAGGAAAGCGACTAAATGAAATATTGGATTTACAAGAGAAGGTTGTTTCCATGTGGTTAGATTATTGGGAGGAATACTCTCACTTTGGTACAGGTCCTTTCTGGGTTATTGTTTTGATGTTAGTTGTTCCACTTGTGATTCTTTATTTTAAGATCGATAGAACAAATGTTTTTCAACTTGGTTTCTATGGTTTTAATATACACACTTGGTTTACTTATTCAGATGCGATCGCAATGAGGACGGGGCACGTATATTATCCGTTCCAGGCGATACCAGTTATGCCAGTTAACTTTGCCTTAGATGCTTCACTTGTTCCTGTCACCTTCATGTTGGTATATCAATGGTGTATCAATAACAATAAGAATGTATTCCTTTATGGTATATTAACGAGTGCTTTTTTCTCATTTTTATTAAAACCTGTAATGGCTGCTTGGGATTTAATCAAACTAGGAAATGGTATGAATTACTTTTATCTCTTTCTCAATTATCTAGTCATCTTAATAATGGCAATTGTAATAACAAAGATATTTATCTACTTAAAACACCATCCAAGGATATATAAAAATAAATAAGTTTTATGTGTGCCTTATATTCTAAAGAAAGAAGAAACAGTATTGCGTATCCAGGATTTGATGTGCAGTAATGTGTATTAGTGTGTAATGATATTTATTCGGAGTTGTCATACAATAATTACCAATTGAGGTGATGTTGGATGGTAACTAAAAGAGTGAACATCACAGTAGATCCGGAAACCCTCGATGAGTTTTATCTGCTTGCAGCTAAGTAAGGGATTAAATTTTCTACATGGATACAAGTCAAAATGGATGAATTCATTGAGGAAGAAAATGATTGAAGAATATCGGCAACAAAAAAGGCGCTCATAGATTGAGTGCTCTTTTCATGTATCCTATTCCTGTCTTTGGTAAAAATAGTTATTAGCATTAAGTTAATAAACAGGGAGGGGAAGGGGAAACTTGAATAAGGAAGATTATTGGAAGAGTATTCGAGAGATTGATGAAGAATTTTTAAAATTAATAGGTTCTTACTGGAGTAGATATTCCGACTTTGGTAATTGGGAATTCTGGGTGACACTCCTTTTGTTAATTGCTCCTTTAATACTCTTATTTTTTACAGTTGATAAAAAGAGGATTCTTGAAGTGTTTTTCTTTGGGTATTCGGTAAATTTTTTATGGAGCTTTGTCGATATGGCACTTTCAAGGTATAATTTTTTAGCTCACAAATATTTTGTAACACCTTTATTTCCATACGCTCTAAGTATTACCACCTCTTTACTTCCAGTCGGTTTTTTGCTTGTGTATCAATATTCAATAAATAACAATAAAAACTTTTATTTAAATGCCATTTTACTAAGTGCGATTTTCGCATTTGGTTTCGCATCTTTAGAAATATATTTAGATTTTTTAGATTTACGGAAAGGTATGAATTTAATACATATCTTCCTATTAGATATAGTTATTTCGTTTATTGCGTATTGGATGACTAAATTTGTTTTAAAGGTAAGTAAAAAAGGTTAAATATTTTAAGCATCTATTTTGGATGCTTTTTTACTTGTACAAAAATTTATGTCGCATAATTATTTATTACTCTCTATAAATGGCTATAAATCCTCATATATCAGTATTTGTGTCAATGCCAAGCAATAGGGAATTTTAATGCAACAACACATTGTGAGAAGGTGTGGATTCAACTAAAGGCAGTTTAATAGGAAAGAATAAACCTTGTTTTGAGGAGGAGAATATTGAACAAACCAAGTTAATTGTTGTAAATGTAATTACTGGACTATTTGTTACGATATCTAGTGTTATTGGATATATATTTAGTGGGATTGGAAAGGGTTCTACCAATGACTTCACAATCCTCATTTGGTTGTTTATTTGGGTAATCGGTTTATTTTACAACTCAAAGTAAAAACTAGAGTAATTGGAATAATTGTTACTCTCATTCCAGTTGTATACTTCCTTTACGTTTATATTTCCACTGTAAAGATGTAGTTAATTTTGTGAATGTACTTAAGCTAAAGAAGAGCTTTATTTTAATAAGCAGAGTTAAGTCAACATTAATTTGTTGGCTTTTTTGTTTCGCAATCGGGAATTGACTACTATAATCGAAGCGCCATTGTGGAGTAACTCTCATTAAAGAACAAGCAAGCATAACCTTGGCAAAGTAAAAGGGAGATTATGCTTGCTTGTTCTTTTTTTGTTTAACAATCTTATTTACTTTTGCTAAAATCCCTTAAACACCGTCTTTTTATTCCAATTCGGAGTTACTAGTAAGTAGTATATATGATAATATATGTATAAATAATAAAATGGAGGGTGTACAATTGTCTCATAAGAATAGTCCTAAAAAATTTGCACTTAATATGAGCGCTGCTCAATTCACTAAATTTTATATCCTTCACCTTCTCCAGACAAAACCAAGCGGTATGATATCAGAACATTTTAAAGAAGAATTTAAGAAGATTGGTGGCCAATGGGTACCAGCTCCTTCTACTCTTCTTGACACCCTACATGATATGACAAATGATGGTTTATTAAGCCGTAGAGACTCCTATAAATCTCTAGAAAAGAGGCGACAGCGTGTATATTACTATACATTAACTGAACAAGGGAAAGAAGAGTTTGATATTCTTAAAAAGAAATATCTTATTTTGTTCCAAGAGCAAAAGGAAATTATCGAACGTATCTTAAAAACAGTTTTTAATTAAAAAGGATTGGATAATATGAATGAGATACTGATGGTTCAAAAAAATATGATTGATGTGGCAAAAGAAATATTCAAATCACATGTATCTATAGTAGAGGCTTGGGAAAACAAGTGGAAAATACTATCTGATAATCCTTATGAAGATGGAATCGTTGATACAGCCTCATTTAGAGCTTACCTGCTAATATTAGAAGAAATTACAAACGAGTCCAACCTACCCATTAGTAATTTAAAATCTTGGATTTATAATTATAGAGATAGGATAGTATCTTTTGTAGAGCCTTTTATAGAAAATGAATGGTCCTATAATCGAACTAGAAAGAATACAAGAGATATTAAGAGTGAAAACCAAGAACTTGTCACTAGTTTAGTAAATACAGAATTTGCTGAATCAGGAAGTGCACTTATTTTTCACAAATTACGAGAAACAATTAGTAAAAATGAATTTAAAGATATCCAGGTATATCCTACCGCTCAGATCTCAGACGAAAGAAAAAAATGAAAGCGGTAGCCCAAGTTCGAAATGAGGCAAATAAAGGATTAAGACTAACATCATCTGAGATTGAACAATGGCAAAACCTAACAGATCATGCTATTTCGGTTATGGATGATTTAACCGCAGATATTTTTGATATTATTTCAATTATGTGGATGAAGAAAGCCTCAATATAAAGATGAGATGATTCACTTTCATTGTGATGATGCTTTAAATCTAAGAAATATACAAGGTCGTAGTGGTGGACAAGGTGAATACCAGACTGGTTACAGAAAAAAAGATCGCGATGATGTAATGAAGAGATTAGCAGCCTTATCTTCAATATGGATACGTATAGAAAAAGATGAATTAAGACTAGTAGATGAAGAGACAAAGAATATAGATAGGCTTGAGCAAGTTCAATTTAATCCTCTATTCCTAGTTGATAGTATTACAGTGGCTTATAGAGGAGACGAACCTGTTGGAATATATGAATGTAGTATTAGACCTGGAGAAATAATGAGTCATTTCCTTTTCGGCGCAAGAAAAGAGAGTGGATTCCTAGCCTTAAAAGCATTACAGTATAATCCAATAAGACAAAAATACCATAAACGACTAGCACGTTATCTTGCATGGCAATGGAGAATAAGGCAAAAAAAGCAGATTACTTTCGCCCTTATAATTTAAGTGGGGACAAGGGAATTCTTAAAGTAATGGGGTTAGAGATTAATGAAAGATATCCCCAACGAACAAAAGAAACTGTTGAGAATGTATTGGACACTTTATTAGAAGATAAGATTATTGACAATTGGGAGTATGTTGGAGATTTTGATGGAATTTCATCGAAAAAATTCTGGTTGGAAGGTTGGCTTAATTCTCAGGTGCGTATTATTCCTACTAAGGATTTATTAAGTCAGTACAAAAAAGAGAACATTGAAGAAAAGCAGACAATTAATACAATCAGTATGTTACAAAGCTTAATAGAAAAAGAAATGAAAATAGTAAGTGAATACGAGAATAGTACTAATGATGATACAAATGCTCTAGCAAGTCTCTTCACAAAGGAGAGAAAAAAGAGGAATCTTTCTATTTCAGCAGCAGCTAGTCAAATAGGCGTCTCTCATAGTACCCTCTCTAGATTTGAGAGAGGACAAATAAAAAAGCCTACAAATGAAAATATAGAGAAAATAAAAAACTGGTTGGGAATAGAAGACTTGGATTAATCCAAGTCTCAGACTGTAGACAAAAGTGGTTTGGAATGTAAAACATTCCAAACCACTTTTGCGTTTTTATAATAAATTAGTTCAACTTTTATGAAAATGAGACTCTTCGAGTCTCTAAATTATACTATTACTGGACCTTTCCAAGTCCAGTTGGCCATTTTCTTTAAGTTCATGGCAGCAAAAGTAAGCATCGCCTGCATTGTCAATTTTTTGAGTCCCCTCAAAGTTGTCCAACGCATCCCATGCTTTTCTTTGGCATCTGCAAATACTCGTTCAATTGTTTCTTTCCGTTTAGCGTATATCGGTTTTACATCTTGATGATGACGGAGATGGTCCGCCTCTTCTAAGTATTCTTGCCAGATATGGCGCGTCACCACTTTCTGGTGATCTTTACTCTCTGTACATTTAGTGTTGTAGAATATTTCAAGATTTCCCCAGTTGGACATAAGTAACAATCGAAGTGTTCATCATAAACATATTCATGTTTTCGGAAGAAACCATCTTTTGTACGTGGTCTTGTGTAAGGTACTGCTGGAATAATATTGTTTTCTATTAAATACTTTGTTATCGCTGGAGTCTTATAAGCAGCATCTGTTGCAACAGCTTTTGGTTTTCCTATTATCTCGCTTACATCTTCAACCAATGGCTCTAACATTTGACTGTCATGAATATTACCTGGTGAAACATCCACACCTAATACAAAACCTTTGCGATCTGCTGCTGCGTGAAACGAATAGGCGAACTGTTTTGTGCGTTCATCTTTAACATAGTAACCATTTTCTGGATCAGTTGTACTTTCTTTGATTTCTTTTGATTCTGCCTTGTCAAATTTATCTGATGGAAAAGGCTTCTTCCCATGATCTTCACGATCTTGATTAATCTCTTCTTGAAGACGCTCTTGGTAAGCTCTTGTTTCTTTCCGTAAGACCTTCTTTTGAAATTTATGCTTATTAGCACTAGCCTTTACATGAGTAGAATCAATGAATATGTGTTCTGCACTGATAAGGTTTTTCTCAGCAGCACCCTTTAAGATGCGATAGAATATTTGTTCAAACATATCTGTATCTTTAAATCTACGTTCGTAATTTTTCCCAAAGGTAGAGAAGTGCGTGCGGTACTTTATCATGGAAACCATAGCCTAAGAACCATCGATAGGCCATGTTTGTCTGAACCTCTTCAATTGTTTTTCGCATTGAGCGAATACCGAAGGTATATTGAATGAAGGTTAGTTTAATCAGAATGACTGGATCAATACTCGGGCGGCCTACTTCAGAATACATATCTTCCACTAAGTCATAAATGAAAGAGAAATCAATCGCAGCCTCTATTTTGCGAACCAAATGGTCCGCTGGTACAAGTTGATCTAAAGCGATCATTTCAATTTTATCTCGTTGAATGGAATTATGTTTCGAAAGCATATTTATCACCTCAAGATTTTCCTAATACAAGTTTAAATCAAAAAAACTGTAGGCAAACTCATTTTTCATGAGTTTGTCTACAGTCTGAGACTTGGATTAATCCAAGTCTTCTTTCTTGATTTGAAGTGGGCTTTATTATAAGAGTGTTGTAATTAATTTCCAGAAATTCACACTCACATATTGTTCAAAAAATCCTTCCTAAATAAAAGTTGATTTTTTGTTCCGCAAACAGGCCAGATCGTATTATGGGGTTAACCAGTTTTTTCTGGTTGACCTATTTTTTTTAGGTACTATTCTTTAGGTAGCCGGGGTAGAACGTTCAGGCCAGTGGGACTTGATCCCGTCCACAAAACTGTTCACCCTCTACTTGTAGAAACATGTGTGAGGCTGGTTGGGACTTGGATCTCGTATAACAAGCGAAGAAATGACTGTAAATGTCAAGCTAACGATGTACAATTTTGATCATTTAAGAATGTATAAAATTAATCATCATCTTCTTTTGCTAAGTGATCTTTAATTCTATAAGAAGGACCAACAATGTTGACGACTGTGGCATGATGTAATACACGATCTAATATTGCATTTGCTAATTTAGAATCCTGGAACACCGCATCCCACTCTTTAAAGCTAATGTTTGTAGTTAAGATTGTACTTTTCTTTTCATATCTCAAATCAATTAGCTGAAAGAATAATTTGGCATCTTCTTTGTCAATTGGAAGGTAACCAATTTCATCAATAATTAGTAATTTATATTTCCCATAGTGCTTTAATCGAGACTCTAAGCGATTTTCTAGCTTTGCCTTTTTCAAGTTTAAGATAAGTTCATTACATTTAATAAAATAGGTACTTGTTCGTTTTTTGGCTGCAGCGATTCCAATCGAAGTCGCTAAGTGAGTTTTGCCAACACCACTAGTCCCCATAAAGATAATATTCTGTTTATCTTCGATAAAACGCAGAGAAAGAAAATCAAGAATTTGTTGTTTATTTATCGTTGGTTGAAAATCAAAGTTAAACTCATTTATCTCTTTACGGTGGGGAAATGCCCCCACCTTAACCATTGAATTTATCATTGTTTTCTCACGAACATCTATTTCATAGTTCGTTAATTTCATCAATGTGTCAACGAGAGATAATTCATTCTTGGTACTAAAATCAATGGTATCGTTAAGATGAGTAATCATCTGTTTTAAGTTTAAATATTCCAAATTACTTACTAATTGTTGATAACTACTATTCAATTTTATACACCTCATCCATTGCCAGTAGATTCTTTTTAGCTAGCTCATCAATATCAGGATAGTCTGGCATTCCCCGTGACAATACGTCTGTATAATGTTCTTCCTTATAATTCAGTACCTTATTACTGATTCGATGTTGAGCGATCAAATCCGTGTTATAATATACATGTATGTGATCGTCATAGACTTGTAAACCAACGGTTTTCCCTTTGTATTCAGCTGGTACTGAATACTGGTTTGATTTGTACGTAATCATGCTCGCAGGGTTAACCTTTACAAGCTTGTGTTTGATCTTATAAGAGTCTCTTATTTCTTTCCTTGGTAGGGGGAGTAAGTGACTCTTTTCTTGTTTTAAAGCAAGTATTGGAATCTTTCTATTTCCTTGATTAAAACTTTGATTATGGCGTTCACAAAGCTTTTGTACAAATTGGTGAAGTCCTTCGTAAGTGAATTTCCCCTGATAAGCATGAATCTCATCTAAGAGCTTCATAATACTCTCTACTTTCCCTTTTGTCCTTGGCCTTCCTGCAATACAAGGTTTGATTTCAAATCCACTATCGCTGGCAAACTGTTCAAATCGTTCATTAACCACTCCTTTTGAATACTCTGTTCTATGTTCATCCATTACTGTTTTCATATTGTCCGTTAAAATGATCTTTGGTACTCCACCAATTGCTTCAAAGCACTCCATCAAAAAGGACATTAATATACTTTGTGATTTGGACATGGTTAAACCATAAGACTTAAACCTTGAATTTCCTAACACCAACACTCCTACATTAACGTGGATAATCTCCCCATCACACGTTATGTATTTTATGTTCTCTTTCCAGTCGAATTGAGCCTGTTCCCCCGGAGGGGTTTCATAACGAACAACAGATTGTGTAGCTTGAGTTCTTTTACCATCGGTAAAATATGCTTGGAATTCAGGTTTGTTTGATATGTATCGTCGGAAAGATGACTGGGAACAGTTCAAACTATGGTTATCCTTTAAGTACTCCCAAAGAACTCTCTTGTAGTAAAAAGTTTGTATTGAATCCTTTGAGAGTAAGTCTGATATAACTTCATATAACTCATCTATTCTAGATTTTCTATTACGGGTTTTACTTGGCCCCTTTCCATTTAAATATCGATCCACAGTCCTCCGATCTACTCCCAATTCTCGCCCTATCTTACTTTTATTTATTTTCATGTTTAAGCTCTCCATAAGAAATTTTAACTTTGGTAAATCTTTTAGACTTTTTACTTCTATCTCTGTCGTTAAATCTAGCTGTACATGCATTCTCTCCACCTCAAACTAAGTATGCATGTACATCACAAAACTGTACATTCTTATGTAATCATCTTTGTTCATTATTAAATTAGCATTTATAGAAATGACACTACAAGAGTGGTTAGAGGTATCGGCAAAGATATCTGAAAGGGAGTGTTAAAGCATGGATCCAGTTATAGGTCTGGACATTGCAAAAGAAGAGAGTCAAGTACAAGCCTTTTTACAAAAGAAGCATCCTTACAAAAGGAGTTTTAAGTTTGATCATCATTTAGATGGATTGAATGTATTTTACAAGTTTTATAAAGAAGTAGAAGCTAAAGCAGGAAAGTCTCCAATCGTTATTTTTGAGTCTACAGGACACTATCATGAACCAGTAGTACAGTTCTTAGAGAGGGAAAAAATCATTTATATCATGGTGAATCCTATCGTTTCTCATGGGGCAAAAAAGTCAACTATGAGAAAGGTAAAGACAGACGCAATTGATGCTTATCATTTGTGCGAGCTTTATTATAAAGAGGATTTGGAGCCTTATCATAGGAAGAGTGTACAGGTATTAAACCTGCGTAATTTGACGAGACAACATGATGCGATTACAAGTTCTTATGTACAGATGAAGCTGCAATTCCAAGCGATTTTAGATCAGGTATTTCCAGAGTATAAAAAAGTATTCGGAGATACGTATTCTAGGGTTTCGTTGAAAACTTTATTATTATATCCTTGTCCAGAAAACGTATTGAAAGAGGATGAAAGGCACCTGGCTGAAATAATAAAGGAACTTTGTCCTACTAGATCTTATGAGTGGGCACTTAAGAAATCCGGAGAATTAAAGGGTGCTGCTTCTAGAGATCCGTTTCAGAAAAATCTCTATGAAAGTAATCTAATTAGCATGAGGATGTATATTCAAATTCTTTTAGAATACCAAGAGCATCTATCAAAGTTAAAGGAAGAGATAGATACTCTGGCAATACAAATGGAAGACTATCATATATTACGCTCAATTCCTGGAATAGGAGATAAGATTGCGGCAACAATCCTCTCTGAAATAGGAGAAATAGAACGTTTTATACATCCCAAAAAGCTTGTAGCCTTCGCAGGAATTGATCCGAGGATACACGAATCTGGGAAATTTAAGGCGACCTATAATCGAATAACCAAAAGAGGTTCTAGTAGACTTAGACAAGCACTATACACTGCCGTAGTATGTGGGTTACGAAACTCTCGAAATAGTAAATTGATAGAGTTTTATCAGAAAAAACGAGACGAAGGAAAGCCACATAAAGTAGTGATGATCGCCTGTTCTAATAAACTCATCCAATGGATATTTTACATTTTAAAACGTAAAGAGGCTTTTAGATAAGAACCAGGATTATACTATAGGTCCATAACCTTCCAATGGTATTGAAAGGTTTATTTGGTATGCCTAAAATTATTATAGCATGGATAATATTCAATATTTAAATTAATTGTTGACCTCCTAGTAGCTGGTATTGTTGAACAATATAGTCTATTTAGAAAATGGATTAATCCATTTTTCTGTCATAAATTAGTTCAAGTGGACATACCTAGTAAGAGGAGGTGTCTTATTTAAAAAAATTACATTTGTTGGTTTAGGAGTTGTTTTAGTCTGTATAATAGTTTTTTCCTTTAGTCTAATTAAAACTTCAGCAGAAAAGGATCTGGTATTTTCTCCTGAAGGTAAAGAAAACGAAAAAACGGATAGTCAAATAGTTGTAAGCGAAATTACAACAATAACAGAGGAAGTTTCAGAGGGGTTAAAAGCATTCGAGGGGATAGGAGATATACAAACGGATTATCAAAAGTCTCTTACTGTACGAACTTCTTTAGACAGTACCAAGTCAGAAACTGAAATTATTGCAAAAGAAATTAAAATTAAAATTGAAAAGATTATAAATTCTAAAGAACTTGACTCAATATCTAAAATTGATTCATATAAAATATATGTAAAAGATAAAGATGGGAATGATATTTCAATCAACTAAACTCATTGAGTAACAACAAAACAAATAATTATTAGTAATCTTTCAATAAGCGATGTTCTTAAATAAGGACAGGCGCTTTTTTAAGTTGAAAACGCAATTTTGAGATATAATTCAATATTGTATAAAAAAATATTTAATTTACTACTCAATTGGGAAAGATATTCCTAAAAAATGAATAGGGTGATGTCGATGTATAAGATTGTTAGTGTTTATTTGTTAATTGTTTTATGCCTAACAATTTCGGTAAATAACACATTTGCAAATTCGAATGATGAACCCCATCCTCTTGAATATATATATCCTGAAATTGGCTATAAGCTAGTGGAGGAAGCAACAAGTGAATTTGAACAGCATTTCAAACAAAATTTGAAATTGCCACTTAGAGTTCCACCTATTGAATTCACTCACTATTTTGGGAGGTTTAACGATTTAGAGGGTGAAAAGAATGACTCGTTTGAAGTAGAGTTTATTAGTGATAGGTCACCTGAAAATCATTATAAAATAAATGTGCGACCTCTTGAGAATAAAATTCCGATTAGAGATAAGTTTATTATGGGTGTTTATGATCTCAAAAATGAAAATCGAGCCACATATATGACTATATCTGGATTTAATGTATTAGTTTTTGATAAGGACAATTGGCAATATATGCTTAGTATTGATAAGAGGCTTCAGACAAAGTTACTGCTGAAAATTTAGTTCAAATAGCTAACTCAATTGATTACCCTACTGGACAAATAGACTAATATGTTAAATTACTATCGGAGCACCTTTCTTGAAACAACAAGGAAAGGTGCTTATTTTTAAATATAGATAAGGTTATTTATTTCAGTTGAGAGCTAGTTAAAAAGCACATATTTGCTATATGACTAATAAAAAAAACATCGTGCTATTGGCACGATGTACAATGATAAGTAAATTAGTTATTCAGCAGCAAATATAAAAGATTCTTTTAAGGGTCTGCCATTATTATCCTCTGTCCAAACGATTTCAACTTCTAATTCAGTTGCTATTTCAGCCATAAGGAAATTAGCACCATGATAAGAGTTTCCGTCGTTCAATTGTTTTGCTAAAGATTTGGCCATTTCATAGTGGTTTTCATTACAATCTTGTCCATCAGGACAACCAAAAAGCGAGTACTTTGTCTTAGAGTTAGGTTCATTTCTAAACATATTAATTTCTACAGAATATACATCCTTACCCCTATGTTACTAACATCTATAGAGTAAGTATGAAATTTTCCTTTTACAGGTTTTGCTAGATCTTTTCCTTTTTCAGCTTTACCTATCTGAACTGACCACTGTTTTGAAGATTGTTTAACTGGTAATTCATCAAAGGTAAGGGCATTTGTCTCTAGGGATGTAGTCACAATCAATAAAAGTAGTAAAGTACATATTGAAATTAAAAATTTTTTAATCACATTTTCTCTCCTTCTATTAGATATAGCATTAATTTCTCCAAAATTATAAATATTAACGAAAAAACATTCTGTAATAATATGTAAGTGTATTGGTTATATGAAGTAGCCTATTCTATGAGGTATTAATGATTTTCGATTAATGACTTTTTTCAGCAAACGAAATGGAACATTTTTTAAAATACTTAGTATGTAGAATATTAAGGTTTAAATTCGGGGTGGTTTTAATGTTTGATATTACATTTTTATTTATTATGGCTTTTGCTGGTGGAATTGTGGCTATCATTGGTATTTTGGCTATATTTGGTCGAAGAATTACAGAACCAAAGAAGGAACTCCAACAAAAAGTTGAAAATCTTGAAGAAGAGGTTCGGAAGCTAAAAAGTGAGAAATAAAACCTGATTTCTTAACTGTCAAACTTTGTACGAAAGATCTTTAAGGTAATTTAACAAGGTATTGAGTTAACAATAAACTATATACCAACTTTTATTTTAATAATAGTAAGAACTTACCCTCTTATGTTGAGTTTAGGGAAATACATGATAATGACTAAAAAATTCGTTAATATTAATTTAATTGAATTAGATTTAAGTGTGTATTATTTGCCTTTAACTGCACCTTCTGCGATTAAATGATGAAGTAAAGAACCAATTTAGTTAAATAAATATAATATGATCGGTATTTTTCAAAAAACTTAGGAGGTTGGAGAATTGGCGATAACTGAAGGTAGCGAAGTTTCTATACGTACGGGTCAAATAGACGATGCAATATCTATTTTAGATATTCAAAGAGATGTTATAACAGAAAATAAATATCTAATTTCAGAAATAGGTGAGTGTAATAAAACATTAGAAAAACAAAGAATTTGGATACAGAAGATTTTAGATAATCACAGGGAAACTTTAATTATAGCTGAAAAAGATGAAAAAGTTATCGGCTTTATAGCTTTCGAATCACCGAATCTCAAAAGATTAGCTCATACTGGCACATTTGAAACGATGATATATAGAGATTATAGGGGGTTAGGTATTGGTAAAATGCTTATTAGTGAACTTTTGGCATGGGCTGAAAATAATCCTTTAATTGAAAAGGTGAGTTTAGGAGTTCTTTCGACTAATAATAGAGCTATATCTTTGTATAAAAGCATGGGGTTTGTAGAAGAAGGACGGAAAACCAAAGAAATTAAGGTGAGTGAAAATGAATATGCAGATGACATACTTATGTATAAATTTGTATAGCTGTTATTAACTATTGTTACAGATGTATTTAAACAAACTTATTCAACAATAAAAGCGCTGTTGCTTAAATCAGATACTTAAACAAAATACTCATTAACTGTGATTTAAAGGTGTTACTACTACTGGTAATACCTTTTTTATTTTTTGTAACCTATAATAAAAAAGTTCGTCTAAGGGATAGTTTATTTAATTGGAGTGGTTATATTGAATGTTAATGAAAAACCATTTGTAGATGAAAATTATCTTAGAGAGATAATGAATAAGTATGGAACACCTTTGTTAAAGCTGGTTTACTCTTACGTTAAGAATTGGACAACTGCGGAAGACATTGTACAGGAAACATTTATAACGTTTGCACAAAAACATTACCAATTTAAAGGTAAATCTTCCTTAAAGACTTGGTTATATCAAATTGCAATTAATAAATCTAAAGATTTTCTTAAAAGTCCAAAGAATAAATTATCACATTTCTCTTTTAATCCTTTCGTATTAACTAGTAAGGGAGAAGAGGATGAGAATAAATTGATTGATGATGATGAATCCCGATTAATCTCAGAATGTCTTTTTAAGTTAACAATAAAATATAGGGAAGTTCTCACCCTCTTTTATTATGAAGAATTAAGCATTAAAGAGATATCAAATGTTCTCTGTATAAGCGAGGGGAATGTAAAAACTAGACTGTCTCGGGGTAGGGAGAAATTTAAACATGTGTACTTAAAGGAGGTAAAAACTGATGGAAGAAAAATTAAACAAGCTAAAAACATCATTGGATAAAGATAGATATAAGAACATTAGCTTCAATGATGAAATGCAAGATGTGACAATTGAAAAGCTTAGGAGTATTAAAAGTGAAAATAAAAGAAGTTATAAACCAATGTTAGCTTCATTAGTTGCTATTACAGTAGCGTTACTGTTATTTTTTAGCTTTGATTTTTCATCTGTTCATAGAAATTCAGCGAATATTGGAAATGAAGCAGAACCTAAAGATTACGAGGATCAATCCGTAAATTATTTAGTTGTTTTAAGTAGAGAAGATAAGCCTAGTATCTTACTTATAAATATTAATAAAGAGGAAAAAGAAGCAAAGTATATATCAGTTCCAAATAAGCTTTATATAAATAATGTTTTATTTGATAATCCAATTACGGAAGATGCCATAGAAAAAGCTTTCTCTGTTAAGATCACAAATACATTTCTTTTAGATGATAATATTTTAGGGGATTTTATTGAAAAAAACAAAGGAATACAAGTTAATAATGATTTTGATTTTGAATATGGCCAGAGTGTTTTTAAAGAAGGAATAATTACATTTCAAAAAGGTCAGGAACTTGTAGATTTTACATCCATGAGAGTACTGGACCCAAGAGGTGACCATGGTAGAGATGCACGGGTAATCTCAGTATTAGAAGAATTATTTAAGCAAGAAGAGTTCTATACAGATATTCTTAAAAAGAAAATGACAGAGTTTGATAAAGTATTGTTATCTATTAAAAATATTAAGTTTGAAGACAATGTTGTATTTGAAGAACAGAACATTGATGGAGTATATAGTGAAAAAATAGATGATAAAAATTTAGAAAAACTTAAAAAGTCATTTGGTTGGAGTGAAAACTAATCTTCAACAATCAAAGCACGAATGTGTAACATTCGTGTCTTTTTTATGTGAAAGGATAAAAATGGAAAAGACATTGTGGAGCGTTACACTTAAACTATCGAGCAGTTTTGTTCAACCTGAATTGAAACTTATATTAAATATAACCGTCAAATTTAAGAAAGGGTGTTTGTGTGAAAAGTAAACATTTATTATCTATTGCTGTTTTATTTGTTTTATTTATTTCCTTTTATCAAGGTAAGACATTAGCAACATCTTGGGCTTATCCATTTGTAGTTTGGGATGGATATATTTATGTGATAAGTGATGAATATGTAACGGAAATTGAAAATGAAATAGGACATGTCACTAGGCATTCGGATATGGAACAGTATTCCGGTAACTTCTCTAATGCCTATAAGCGAGGCACTAAATACTATTCAATTAAAGAGATAAGTACAGACCAAGCAATAGCAGTTGAAGTATCGGATGGTCAATATATAAAGGCATATAGAGAAGCAGAATATGAAATGAGAAGTCCTTTTGGTGGTTTCCTTGATGGACAACAAGGGATTATTAAAATTATTATATTTTCTGTATTGAGTATTTTAGCTATTTTTCTCATTTATAAAGTGATAAAGAATAACCGTGGAAGAGGTTAAAAACCTTATCGAACTAGTGTAGTGTTAGTTCAATATCCATCTTCACTCTTCAGCAATATAAGCGCGGGTATTGAAAACGAATAATTTTATGATACTAAAAGTAATTAGAGGTGGAGAAGTAATGAAAAATAAAATTCACATAATAAAATTTCAGGGTCAGGAACTTCGACGTTAGGTTCTTCATTATCAAATGTTTTACCTCATAGACATCTTGATACCGATGATTATTTCTGGACAACTAAATTCACTAAACAAAGAAAAGTAGCTGAAAGAAGAAAGATGCTTAAAAATGATTTATCACAAAATGAAGACTGGATTCTTTCTGGTGCAGTGTGTGGTTGGGGTGATAACTTTAAAAGTTATTTTGATTGTGTTATATTCCTATGGATTCCCCAAGATATAAGGCTTGAAAGGCTAAAACAGAGGGAATTTCAACGTTATGGAAATGAAATATTAGCTGGTGGTAGCAAATATGAACAATCGAAAACATTTTTAGAGGGCTTCTTTATATGATAGTGCAGGAATGGAAGTTAGAAGTAAAGCTTTACACGAGGCTTGGATGGCGGATTTATCATGTCCAGTATTAAAAATTGAGGGAGATTATTCTGTAAGTGATAGAGTCGATATTGTCTTAGATTACTTAAATTGTAATTGAACTAAATGGGGAGTCAGTTGATCTAAAGTTTTATGATCTTCCACAATAAAAGCGCGTTTGTTGAAGATGATTCACTAGAAAATGATCAAAGTTTTTTTAAGAAGTGTAAACCGATAAAAACTATAAGAGTATGTTTTGATCAACCTTTTTTCAAAACATACTCTTTTTATTTGTTTTATATCAAGATTTTTTGATTAAAAATTTTATAAAAGCAACACCTTGTGAAATATAGAGCCTGTTTGATCAATGCGTGTTTTCGATCAAACTTTTTTATAACCTAACAGATGCACAATTGTGAATCAATGACGCTTCCTTGCTCCAATGTGCATGCACAGAATGAAATTGTGCATGCACAAGGTGAAATTAGCGACGTTACCCTGCTCCAATGTGCACAGAAAAAATTTACTGACGTTTGCTTGCTCCAATATGCACAAATGTGAAATACTGACGTTACCTTGCTCGTATCTATAATTATATGTTGGAATAGCCTTGATTTATCAACCTTTTAGGTACTTCTTTTGTGCACAATAGGATTATAAAATGTCGTTAATATGAACAAGAGTTAACAATATATCATTTAAGTACTATCAAGAAGTCTTTATGCACCTGCACAATTGTGAATTAATGACGTTTCCTTGCGCATAAATACTACTAATAAAATTAATATATATGACGTTAACATGCACAATTTATAGTCTCAAATTCTCTAAAACCCTTGATATACCAACAATATCTCAGTTATTTCTGTGCACATACTGATGAAGCTATGACGTTAACATGCTCGAATGTGCACGAATTAATGACGTTTGAGTGAACATAAATTTTTTCGACTTTTTTTCAAACCCTTGTTACGTATAGTTTCAAGGGTTGTGCATCTTTGTGCACAAGTCCTTAATTAAAAAGGGATTTTTGTGCACAACCGATTTGCTATAATACTGCATATTAGTAAATATTTCTACAAATGGTTACTAAATTCTAATGACAGACTAATTTAATTAGCCGATAGAATATATATGATAGACATTTACTATAAGAAAAGATAGATTTAAACAGCTCTATCATCAAGTCACTACATAAAGGAGGTACGAACATGTCTATGGGAAAGATTAAAATTGATGGATTTAGAATGCACCAACATATTCTAGATGAATTCAGATATATTAAAGATCAATCCTTTGATAAGCCTACTGCCTCTGCATATGTAGTCTATTTAACTATGCTAAAACAAATGCACATTGAAAACAATCCAAGAGGGATTTTGAAAGAATACAACTTATCATACTGGCCTAAAAAATTAGACATTTCTTATACCTCATTGTATGGTGGGAAAAAGTTTCTAGAGAAGTACCATTTTGTTAAAGAAGAGATCCAAAACGATTTACCAGTTTTGGTTCTGAAAGATGTTGAAAAATTAAATACTCCCGAAAGAGAAGGCGTAAAATTAAACTACCTTCTTGTTCCGCATGCTCTTTTTGACACAAACATTTTGGCGGAGTTTGTACGTACTTCTAATCCAGAAGGTATTGAACTGCTTTTATCTCTTTTTAACCAGTTTAGAACCAGTATGTCTAACAGAGGGATGATCTCACTAGATAAACTAAAGCAATCTCGAAAAATGTCCACCTTAAAAAAGAAGCTTAATAAAAAGGCCAAAGATGTACGAAAAGTACTTGAGATTCTTGAAGCTCTTTTTGATATTGAATTTGAAGGTCTTTCTTATCGTAAAGAGCAGGTTTGGATTAAAAAGATCAACTTCTCTTTAAAACCTGAATGTGTAATTGAAGATACTGATGAGTTTGAAGTAAATCGTTTATTAGCACAATTTTCACAAGAACTTACATATCGTTTAGATGAACTGCAAATTAAATATAAAGCTCGTGATAAGAAAGATATAATGATCGCTTTTAAACAAGAAGTAGTGTCATTTCTTTACCATTTAATCGACGAGGATGATAATAGTTACAAATACAGAGATAAATGGTTGAGATCCTTCTTCCTAAATACGCTTGATAGCGTGGTTGAACATATACAACGGGAAAAAGAGCGATTAGGTCACTTTAAGATATATACAATTGGTGGTTTCTTTAGAAAAGTGTTTAGAAAGCAGTTCAAAAATGCTATTAAAGATATTCCATACGAATATATCCATGATGCAAAAATACGCGAATTCCAAATAACTGGAAGTAAACCGCTGCTTTCTACTATAATTTAAAATAGGCCGCGCCTAGTGAAATTGAAAAAAACCAATTTCTACTAGGCTTTTTGACGTTACCTAAAAAACTATTACTTATAAGAATAATCATGGTTCAGGATAAATCTATCAACTATATCAATTTTTTATCCTTTTTTTTATGGAAACTACTTACGAATGCTTACCTGTTAATATGTTAATATTGAATACTAACTTGTGTATATGTTGAAATAATGTAAAATTCCCTCTTGATATGTAAACAATTTAAATATAAGTATGTTAACATGTGTTTTTAACGAGGTTAATCTAGTTAATATGTTATAAATACGATATATAACTTCTAGCTAACCCTCGAAAACTCTTTATTTACAAGGGTTTTCTCTACCTTTTTTATATTTGCTTATTATTATTTGTATTTTTTATTATTACTGTTCTTTTTTATTAATATATGTTTCTTTTACTTTTATATGATATTTAACAATGGAAATAGTAATAAAGTAAGTAATAGTATCTAAATTGATTTAAGAATATATCTTTGATAGACTGTATAGGTAAAGTTTCCAAGATGCTCAAATGAGCCTTAAATAGAAGATATGCCCTATGGGTGGTATAGACAAATACAGTCTGCCCCATAGGCTTTTTTGTGTTTTGGAAGCTCTATTTATACACATTTTAGGAGGAATCAAGTTGAATTCAGAAGCTATTAAAATTGAAGATCGAAAACGAAAGCTATCAACACTATCTAGTGGAAATTGGTATTACATTACAGCAGGAAGTAATCATTCAAATTTGATACAGGTATTAAATTAGATGATGAAAGTATTTTTATAAAATATATAGGTGGTGACTTTGAAGGAACTCCGTTTACTTTTTCATTTAAGCTTAGTAAAGTTGCTATGGATGAAATGTGGAAATATGAATTTAATACACTATATGACGGTAGCATTGATCTAAAAGTTATTGATCTTGATTGGGTAAGTGATATTGCAACAATTCCCTATACTTTATTAAATGACTTATCAATTTCTCCTAAATATACAAACCATATCTCGAAGGGTAAAAATATAATTACCGAAGGCAATAGGATTATCCTATTGCCTTTTCTTTTTATTAAGGATACCAGGAGGGATTTTATAATGAATAAAACATTTAGAATTGAGGATAGAGTTTATTTTGCTACATCTGCAAGGAAAGATGAAATAGAAATTATAAAAAAGGTTAGACCAGCTAATCTATTAGTATCTTTTGCATTATGGAGAGAAAAACATAAGGACAAATGTTTAAAGAAAGATCTCATTCAAAAAATTGATTATACACCTAAAAGTATAATTGTAGATAGTGGAGCATTTACGTTTGGAAACATTGATATAGGAATAGAAGAAATTATTGAAACCTATAAAGAAATGATAGAGGAAGATGGAAAGGAGTTTACTTTTGAAGAATTTTCTTGGTGGTGGTTCAATGAGTTTCCAGAAATGGAATATTGTGCGGATAAAAATCAATTTCTCCTTTTTGAACAATATATTAATTTTATCCTTGCCAATCAAAAGTATATAGATTATTGTATCGCATTTGATACAATGGGTAGCAATGAAACGGGATTACTAACATTTAAAGTGATGCAATCTCTTGGTTTATATGTTATACCTGTGTATCAAGCAGCAACTTTTCTTGGTAGAAAGGTGATACAAAATCGGGATTTTGATGTGCTTAAATATTATACAGACCACACACAATATATCGCTATTGGTGGGACTGCTATATCGAGAATTAATGGATATACTAAAAAATTTCGTATTAAATCATACGAGAGATATTGGAGATGTATCCTAATCATCATTTTCATTTACTTGGTACTCTTGACCCTTATATAATTGAAGCTTGTCCAGAATTATATTCAATCGATGGACAATCTTGGCTAGTTAAAGTAAATGATAGAAAACAAAAACTATTGTTATCAGAGAAGAAAATTGAAGGGAAGATCGAGTATATCAGGTAAAAGAAGACTGATTTAAATCTATTTGATTTTCATTATGATCATTCTAATTTAGAAACTCTATTAGCGATAAAACCTTTATTTACGTAAGTGTAAATATAAAAAAACAGTTGTATTGTAGTATATAAAATAATTTGATAGACTAATTATGCAAAGTTTTCTTTTTGCTCTATAATGAGCCTTGTATTGAAGTGTTCCCTATGGGTGGTATTTTCTCTAAGAGGAAGTATGCCTATAGGCTTTTTTGCATTTCTAGAAAGCTTTATTACACATTTTAGGAGGTTGAAAGAATGGAAACACTTGATGTAAAGAAGGTTGGAAAAGAGTTAGCGGCACCTTTTGCTCCAGATGAAATTGAATGGAGAGTATCGCGAGTTAGTGTTAACAGTCGAGGGCCGCAAGCTATAGTTGTACCTTATGTTTCTTCAAGAGCTATCCAAAATAGGTTTGACAATGTAGTTGGATGGGATCGATGGGAAAATAAAATTCAACAATTACCGAATGGTGCGTTTATTCAATCAATTAGTATTAGGATAGGTGAGAATCAAACAATCACAAAGTGTGATGGAGCTGATCCTACAAATTTTGAGGAAACCAAAGGAGGAATTTCTTCAGCATTAAAGCGTACCGCTGTGCTTTTTGGAGTGGGGAGGTACTTATATAACCTTAGTGAAGTTTGGGTTGAAGTACACGAGAAAAGAAAAACCGATAGAGATATCTATACTTACCACAAGGATAAGAAGGATCAATCTAAAGATGTTAGAGGTTACTTTACTCCTCCCACATTACCAAATTGGGCATTACCAGAGGCTTTGGACATGAGCAGTCCCCGTCTAGAAATGAATTGTCATCTCATGAACACCACAATCAACAATCTAACACAATACCAGCTGGCATGGTTGAATGTATTTTCAAAGATATGGTGGAGAAACAATATGACGACGGAGTAGTTTATGAGATTTGTTTTGAACAAGGTGGTCAAATTTGCGTGATCTATGCGATAGGCAAAATGGCTGAGGAAATCAAAAGATTACAATTGAAACCAGAGGATAGAGTTGCTATATCTTCTGAAGAACATCGAGGACAATGGGTACTTAATAACGTTGTAAAAGTAGGTTAATAAATTACTAAACTTGGAGGAATCATATATGTGGAATACATTTGAACTAATCGGGAATTTAACAAAAAAACCAGTGCTTCGAAAAACGAACTCAGGAATTCCTGTGACAAATTTAGATATTGCTCATAATTACTGGGTAGGAGAAGAGAAAAGAACTGATTATCTGCAGGTAACTTTATGGAAAGACAATGCTGTTAATGCATGTAAGTATCTTGATACAGGTAGACAAGTTTTCGTTAACGGAACAATTAAACCTGTAAAACAAGAGATCAGTAATAAAAAGTATACGTTTAATGAACTTCATGCAGAATCTGTAAAGTACTTAGGCAGCAATAATCAAGGTAACAGTAATAATCAAAATAATTCTTCTGACCAACAAGGTCAACTAAACAGTTACCAGGAAGATAATTATACACAAGTAGGTAATAATCCATTTCAAAGAGGTAATGAGAACCAGAATTATAGTTCTAACCCTTTTGAGCAAAGAAATACAAACCCGTTTGGAAGATGATTTTTATAACGAGAAAGGAGTAGCTTTTTAGCTGCTCCTTTTTATATTTTTTTATAGGAGGAAGGATTTATGTCTAAAAACGAAGAATTACAATTAATAGGTGCTGCTAAACTAATGGAAGATTTATTCTTAAATGGTATCTATCAAAGAAGGAAAAGTTCTAAAGAGTTCCTTGACCAACTAAAGCATACTATGAGAAAAACATTCTCTAATTATGAAACAAGAAGAAATGAATTTCATGGTATTGTGGCCAAGTTTGTTAGAGATCCCATTTATAAAACTGATACTGTTGCATTTAAAGGGCTTTTAAATGATATAGGAATACTACATAAAGTAGTTAAACTGAAGTATTCGTTCATAAAAAATGATGAGGATCTAGTTGATTTACTTGCAGATTATTCCTATCCGAAAGAATTTTTTGCTCAAATTTATTTGAATAAAAAAGGCAAAAATGAAGTGGTTAAAAGAGAATTCCTATTCGATACATCATTAGAAGGTATGGCAGAATTATTCAAATCTGAAAAAAGGAATTTTGATAGGTTGGAAGAAAAATATCGTAATACTTTACTAGATATAGAAAAATGTCCTATGCTTAAACAAGCTGGAACTCTAAAATGTAATTACGGAACTATTAAACTTAGGGAGAAAGATGTTGTTTATGATGTAGAATCTATCTTTAAAGAATTTGGTTCACATTTCTTATTGGAGTATGGACAAATATCTATGGAGAAAGTAGAAGAATATATAATCAAGGGTTTCTTATCATACAAAGAAATAGAGAAGTTTAGGAAGTTAGTAGATATTCCTTTGAAGTTCTTTGTAATGGATATTGAAATAGAACGAAAGAGTATGGAAACCTACCAGTACATTTCAATGCAAAAAGCACAAGCTAAACGCTATGCTTAGTATCTTTGTGAGGAATGTAGAAGGATAAGTTAGTAAGGGGGATGACATGCCGACTGAAATTACTAAAAAGGCGGATTTCTTTTATATTCTCGTAGATTATGGTGACAAGGGACCTTATCTTATGATGAAAGTAGATAAGAACAGTCATTATTTTAAGACAGTTGGGGAGTATAAAGATTTAAGTGAGTTTGATCCTATACAGGCTAAAACTATGCTAGATGAAGGTGTTAAATTCTTTAAAGAGGCTCGTAATGCTGTAGACTATTACTTTAAACAGCTAGGTATCGGGGAAGAAAACAAATAAATATTACACTTTAGGAAGACTTTTTTTATGCTGCGGCATATGAAAGGTCTTTTTTTATTGCACATTTTTAGGAGGAAATATAATGAAAAATACAAAAACAAAGGTTAATCGTCAAGAAAAAGTGAAGGAAGCTTTTGAATTAGTGAAAAAGGGTGCTGTAGATATTGCTAAAAGTTCTAACTTTCAACGTTTTTTAAAATTTTCCGCATCATTCCACAATTACTCTTTCAGAAATCAACTATTGATCTGGATTCAAAAACCAAGTGCTACATTTGTTGCTGGATTTGAAACATGGAAAAAAAGAGGAAGGTATGTGAAAAAGGGAGAGAAAGGGATTATGATTTTAGCTCCTATGAAAATCACCAGAAAAAACGATGAACATGAGGAAGATGAAGAATTTATGTTATTTCGTCCAATATATGTTTTCGATATATCTCAAACAGAAGGTGAACCTATCCCTTCAATTGGTGAATATGTCAAGACTTTAAATGGAGAGACGGATCTTTATGAAAAAATCAAAGCTATAAGCCCATTTCCTGTAACAGAAACTACAGATTGTAAGGGTGCTGATGGTTATTACCGCATTAAGGAAAAAGATATTTTCATTGATTCTAAAAATTCTACGTCTCATAAGTTGTTAACTCTAATTCATGAAATGGGTCATGGGTTATTACATGCAGATAGAAATAACATTCCGAGTAAAGCAGTGAGAGAAATTGAAGCTGAATGTGTTGGATTTGTGACCTGTCATGCTTTAGGTATAGACACTTCTGAAAATTCTTTTGGGTATATTGCTTCCTATGGAAGAAGTAGGTCAGATGAATTAATTGATAAAAGTAGAGAAAGAATTAATAGGGTTTGTACATCGAATCTTAGGAGACTTCGAGGATACTTACGTTGCAATAGAAGATAAAGAGCTTGTATAAAATAGAAAAAAACCAGATTTCTTGAGTAGAAGTCTGGTTTTTTAATTTATTAAAGCTGGGTGAAAATGTAAATGTTCATCGTGATAGCCTATATAGGTATAGTCAGTATTGAACTTTTCTTGAGATATTACTAGCTCAGGCTCCGTTTCGTCGTTTAAACAAACAAGTATATAATCTCTCCCTAGGAGATCATTAGAAAAACAGTAATAAAGCCTTTCTCCGCTTAGCTCTTTATATATATCCCATTTCTTTAGTACACTCTTGCTGAAAACAAATTCCATTTCCATGTATGACCTCTTCTCTAAAATGGTTTTACTTGACATGTGATAGTAAATCATATTCTGACATTTCAGGTAAACCATAATATTCTTTTGCATCTAGGTATAATTTTTGGCGATCTTCTTTTGTTGTTGAACTATACATATCTTCAAACGACATATTGCCCTTTTCTGAGAGGTAATACATTGTAATCATCTTTGGATAATTAGATACATCAAGGTAAAATCCGTTTATAAGTTTTTTTGAAAGATATCCAAAGTAAGGCAAATCTGTTCCAAATTCTTTAATAGCTCTCTTTTTAGCTTTTTTGATTTTATGATGTAAAGAAAAATCAAAGTATCCACCAGATAAGACAACAATAAAATAACCCAAACATATAATGATCCAAAGCATTACCCATAAAACAAATAGACCTTGTATTTGAAACCAAAATGAATCTCGAAATCTAGGCTCATTAGGTACAACACCAATATCTATCATAAAGTTCATGAATTCTGGAATCAAAGAAAATAAAAATAAACTTCCAGAAAATATTCCTAAACCTAATAATATTCTCATAGTATCACCTCATAGGTTCATTTTAATTATACATATAAATGTATAATGTAGCAATTAAACTAATTATACAGTATCATTTTACCTCATACAACAAATTCTGTAATAAAAGTATTGTCATATATGACCTTTTTTTGTAGAATGAAGACAACTTAATATTTTCGCATTCATGCGATTATTTAGGCGGAAGACGCAAAATAATCCTTTTTAAAAAGGGTTGTTTTGCGTCTTTTTTTTCAAATATTATATGGAGGTAAGTTTATGAAAGGAATTAGTATTAAAAAATTCGTTAAAGAGGTTATTCCCTACGCCTTTGTATTCGCATTTATGAGTACACTTATTTTCTTTACTGGTGTAGAGAGTGCTTCAGCGACTGTTCCGACGATTCCTGGTGGGTCTGGAGGTAGTGATGTGACTACTATCAATACTATCTTAACAGGATGGATTACTAATATTCGTATAATTGGAGCAGTAGTAATAGTTATTGCGATTGTTCTTGCTGCGATTATGATTGGTATTTCAATGGGGAATTCAGCTAAAAGAGCACTGGGTATTTCTGCTTTAGTTAGTGCAATAGTAGGAATTATTCTTGTTTTAAAAGCGCCTGACCTAGCAAACTATGTTATTACTCAATCTGGTAGTGGGAGCTAAACAATAATAGTATGACCTTACACTTCACTTGTAAGGTCTTTTTTTAAAGAGTAGGAGGAATTTATATGCGTACTAGAATGCCGTTTAATACTGAAGCGGAACGGAAAAGCATTAGAGGGGTTTCGTGGAGACAAGCAACTTACATTTTATTTGCTGCATTAGTTTACCTATCAATAGCTTCAGAGATTTTATTTTCAGGAAGATTCACATTTATTGTTGGATTTGTTCTTTGTGCATTGACTTTGCCAATAACAGCACCTTTTCTGATTTTGGCATTTTTAAAGAATGGGAAATCAGGATACTACTACGATCAACATCTTATATTTCTTTCGAAGTTTAAGAAATCTCAAACAGGTATCTGGAGGCAATAACATATGTTAACTAATTTAATAATGATTGTACTAATTGGTCTCGTAATATATTTCTTTGGTTACCCAATCATGGGAAAACCATATCCATTTAACCCTTTTAAAAAACGAGGGAAATCTAAAAAGAATAATTTAGGAACAAAACGAGGAAGTGAAGACACACAAGAACTTAAAGTGAACTTCCAAGAATTGATCGGGGTTAAAGGGATTCATGGTGAAGTAGTAGAGCTGAATGAAGCTGGTGAGAGCCGTCACTTTATAGGATTAATTAAAACTGAATCAATTAACTATTTACTAAGAAGTATGAATGAACAACAAACGACTGATTTATCATATGAGCAATTATTAGCGCAGCTTAACTTAGGGCCAGGTCGTGAAGTTAACGTAGGGATTCATATTCAATCTAGACCAATTGACTTGTCTGAACAATTAAAACCATACCAAGAGTCATTTGAACAATTAAATCCGATTGCACAGAGATATGGAGAAACGATGTTCTTCCCGTACATGGAATATTGGCAACAAACAGTAGATGAGTTTGATTACCATAGTTATTTTACTGTTGACCTTTATTACGACCAAAAGCTCTTAGAAGATCTAGATGAAGATTCAATTATTTTAAAGGTAAGAAATGAATTCAATCGAGTTGCTCAAATTATTGTACGTAACTATGCCAATATGGGCGGAAGAAGTAATATCTGTTCTGAAAGACAGCTTTATGAGGCATTATATTTTTCAGTAAATAAACAAACAGGGAGCATTGAACATTTCAACCGTTTTATTGAGAAAGATGGTATTTTATCACCATTTGTTACGGGGAAAGAATCAAAACCTAAAGTTAGATTTGAAGAATATGGAGAGGAGACAACAGAGTATGGGGCTATTTAAAAAGAAGAAGGCTGCATCGCCTGAGTTAACAGAAGAACAAGATATAGAACAAGAAGAGAGTAGAGCAAGTAAAAAAGGAAAAAAAGCTAAAGAGGATTTACACGCTGTAGCAAGACAAAGTTATTTCGATAAAATTGGTTCAGCAGGTGTGCATTTTCCTGAACATGTTAAAGATCGTGCATACCAATGTGACCAAAGAGCAGGTGCAGAATATTCTTCTAGGTCCTACATTTTAGATTTTGGTAATACCTCTATATCTACAGGAGAATTAGAGACATTGTATCGTGCAGGAGCTAGTAATATAACGTTTCACCTTACTAAACTCACTAAAAACCAAGCGACTCGTAAATATAAGAATGCAGTTACAGACGAAGGTTCTCGTGTTATTCAAGCGAGAAAGTCAGGAAACGATATTGAGGAAAACGAAGCTCTAAAAGCAAGATCAAACGCAGAACGCCTGCTGGATGAGATTAGTGATGGTTACAATGATGGTTTCTTAGGTACAATGGTTGTTACGTTATTTGCAAAGGACGACAAGACCCTTGATAACATAGGAATGTTAATCCAAGATACCTTAGAACATAACGAACATAATCTGAGACCGTTGTACGCTCGCCAAAAGGATGGATGGTTATCAGCTCTACCATTCTCGGGTAATCGACTTACCGCAACAGTTGATAGAAGATTCTTTGATAGGACTTCAATTGTTGCTGCTTCTCCATTCTATTCTTCTAAAATTCCATTCAGCGGTGGTGTACCTGTTGGTGCGAATTTACACAATCAAAATATGGAATTTTTAAATGTATTTGCCCCTTACTTAGATAACTATTCTTCTCTTATAGTTGGTGCCTCTGGTTCTGGTAAATCATTCAGTAACAAGTATATTTCCAGTTCACAAGTATTACTAGGATATCGGATCTTTAGTATTGATCCTGATGGGGAGAATGGACCTATATGTGTACTTATGGGCGGAAAAGAGGTTGAGATACGTGAAGGTGGATCTTGTACAATTAATATTTGTGCTTTGACCGAAGAAGAAATTGAACAGACTTTACCAAATGGAAGAAGAGTTTCAAAAGTTATCGTACCAATAGGTTCAAAAGTTGGTAGATTAATAACGTTCTACAATAAGTTGTTAGATGGAATCTCTTCTCTTGAAAAGGAATTATTAAAAAAAGCAATTATGGATGTAATTGAAGAATGGGGTATTACAGAGAATCCAGAATCACTGTATGAAAATGAAAAAACTCCAGTTAGATTATCAAATGGAGATATTACGTATAAAAAACAACGTAAACCTGAATTTACCCTATCTGATATCTACAAACAAATATTAAAGAATACAACCTTAGGATATAATCTGCATGATTTTTCATATCAAGAAATTATTGATCCTGATGCGAGAAGATTAATTAAGGTATTAAGAGGATACCTAAGAGATCGACCAGATGGAAAAATTCTCGATGGTGAAACCCAGTTTAATGGGGAGAAAATCGATAACCTACTTGATGATATATGTTGGGTAAACTTTAACATGAAAGCTGTAGAAGGATCTGATATATACGACATTATCATGCATGTCCTTACACTATTAGGATGGGAATACTTCGTTAAGAGGCCTTCTTTACGTAGATTTAAAAAACGCTTGAAGATCGAGGAAGCATGGAGAATGAAAAGAATTGATGGTGCTATGCAATTCGTTGAGGAACTAGCACGCCGTAGTCGTAAGTATCAGGCGGGTGTAGATATTATTACACAGGATTTAAATCCGTTCTTAGAAGATTCAGATGGACAAGCAGTTGTAAAGCAAGCAACAAGTGCATTGTTCCTTCGATTAGGTTCAGTTGATGATGAGGAAAAACGAAAATTGCAGTCAATTTTTAACTTGTCTGAGGGTGAACTACAAATCATTTGTCGTAAGCCTGCTGAATCAGAAGATTCCCAAACTAAAGGGGAAGGAATACTTCGTGTTGGTGGATCTTCTGCATATGTAAAAGTACAAGTAAGTGATGAAATGCGTGGGTTTATTGATACTGATACGGACTATCTAATAAATAATGGTCTTCTACCAGGTTTAGAAGAGTATGACAAGCAGGAAGAAGAAGAAGTTAGAGAGGCGTCATTAGTATGACACTAAATACACTTGAACAACAGTTAAAATCAGCTAAGAAAAAAAGAATTGCGTTCATTTTGATCTTATTGTTGATGTTCTTCCCTGGTTCAGCTGCACACGCTGCTGAAAGTAAGTGGTACGAAAAGCCGTTTGCTTTCATGTTTTCAAAACTATTTGAATGGATATTAGAGCCATTCATAGGACTACATGAACCCGCTTATTATATTTTCTATCAAGGAGCAGGGAAGATATGGGGATTGTATACACAGGAGCAATATAACAGTGCTATATATAATGGATTTAACATGATGCTGTTTGTTGTTGGTTTTTTACTCTGTGGTGCTATTGTCATGATGGGGATTCAACATGGATATGCAAAATTTTCCTCAAGTATGAAATCTGACATAACAGATAATTTTTTGAAGGTTATCTTGGGGATTGTTTTACTTTTTCAGTTCTTCCCGCTTGTTAATTCATTTTTTACTTTAAATCACTATTTTGTACAAATGTTTGAAACCGGTATTACTGATCCAGTTAGTCTAAGAGATTTAGGAGCTACTGTTTTGACTAGTCAAGACGGGAAAACAGCTGGTGAAAAGATTGAGTTTACTGATTTATCTTCTGGAGAAGGTGACAACTGGATAAAGGATGCTATCGTTTCCTTTTTCTCACTAGGAGTTTCGATATGGTTTAAAGCTTATTATATTCAACGCTTAATTATGATTAGCGGGTTAATACTTCTAGCACCTGTATGGATATCAACTATATTTTTTCCTAAGCTACAAGGTATTACAAGCTATGCTATGAAGGAGTTATGGGCACAAACAATTGCTCAAACTATTCATGCAGCAATATTTTGGTTGTATTTCTGGTTGTTTGATAGCAACACAGATTGGTTGACATATATTATTGCTTTATCTATCTTTATCCCAGTTTCAGAGTCACTTCGTTTTGCAATGGGGGCTACTTCTGAGAGTGGTGGAAAGTTAGCCATGATTGGTACTGCTGCCGGCTTTGGTTCTCTTATGCATGGAGCTAAAGCGGTAGGTGACATAAAGAATGGAGTTAAAAATGGTTATGCAGAGAGTAAAGGGTTATTTGATGGATCTTCAGGGAAAGGAGGACAAAGCAGTAAAGGAAACGCTGGAATGTCTATGATGGCCATGAACAACGGAAAATCTGGAGGTGCAATGAATTCCTTAAACCCTATGATGGGAATGAATGAGGAGCGTCAATATGGAGGTGCTGTTCAAAACGTTAGTTCAAATCCTAGTAAATTCACTCAACGTATGAGAACGGTTGGGCATGTTGCAGGTGGGGTTGGATCAGCTATAGGGCGAATGGGAGGAAATGCAACTGGATTAGGTGTAAGTCCTTTTGGTCAACACATTATGGCTGAAGCGGGTGCCAATATGGGACAAAGTGCTGGATACGGTTCTGGAGTCGTTGGTTTTGGTGTCGGTAAAGGAATGACTGACAAAGCAAAGAACTTTGGTCAATCAATAAAAGGTAATTTTGAGGAAAATCCGTTAATGAACCGGGAGCAATCTCGTGAGCAAAATATGAACCCATTGCAACAAGCTGGTCGTAATGTTGGAACTGTTGCAAGTAACCTTGGGAGAGCAACAGGAGATGCAATGGTTTCTCCCCAGTTTAGAAACAACCCACAGGCTCGTAGAGAAACTTTACAGCGTGCAGGTGGTGTCATGGGTGAAGCTCTTTATGGTCGAGGTATTGGCTATCAAATGGGGGCAGATGCTGCCACAAGTGTAATGGGTAAAGGTGTAGCAAATCCGCAACTTGGTAGACTTGATCAAGGCGTAGACTACTCAGTTGTTACAGAAAGGGATAGAAGTTATTTAGCTGAGAAAGGTCCAAACAATACTCTTACACCTATATCTAATTACGGCCCGGGAGATCCGAGTCTACCTAAAGATGCTAAGGTTATGCAGGATCATAAGATTACAACTAGTGATACGGGTGTTATAAGTATGAATCCTACTTCTGAAAAGTATGCTACACAACAAGTGCAAAGTCCTAATAATGGAAAAATGGACGTTCAAACATTTAAGGTTGATAATTCAGTGAAAACTCCACAAGTTAGCACGTTTATCGACAGTAATACGTCAGAGGTAAATTCAAATGAACCACCAATTAGAACTAATTTGGTTCCTAAAATAGATGAGCAACCTTTGCCTAATATGAATCAACAGGGTTCAATGCCAAATAAGAGTGAAAAAGTACCACCAACTCAACCGATAGTACCTAACAATAACCAAATTAATAAAGGGGACAACTCAACATTAATTCCTAACAAACCAATAGTTCCACCTACAAATAACAATAATTTCCCTCCTAAGAAAGATTGAGGTTATATAGATGGGGAATGCTTTGGAAAAAACGAAAGAAAATGCTAAGCAGTATGCCAAACAATACGCTAAACGAAAAGTTAAACAGTTAGTAAAGAAAGTAATTAGGAAAGTACTTTTAAAAGTTTTAAAGAAATTAGCTCTATATATAGGTAAACTTTTATTAAAGGCTTTCCTTAGTCTTGTAGCACTAATAGGAATACCAGGTACTATAGTATTTTTAGTTATTACTATTATCGGTGGTGCAATTTTAATAGTTGCTCCTAGTCTTGAATGGTTCGGTGATGATTCACCTATCACACCGGAAGAAGCAAAGAAACAGATTAATCAACTTATTCTAGATTCTAGTGAGTTAGAGCAATATAGACCTCCCTTTAAATTAGTTACTGCCATAGATGCAGTTAGAATATTAAAGGAAGATAAACAGCCTTGGGAAATTGATCCTGAACCAATTGTTAACGGGCTTGCACCAGATTTTGAATATGAAACCCATGAAGATACTTATGAGATAAAAAAGGTGATAGAAACTGAAGTAACCACCTACACTTATCCCAATATGGGAACCGAAGGATGTCAAACTAGGGAGGAAATTTCAAGTGCATTTTGTTCTGAACGAGAAGAACATAAACATATTGAAACCGAAACAATTATTGAAAAAGAAACTGTAAAGAGGGAATTCTTAAAATCCGCTCATGCTTGGAATACTCTTGATACTTTTTACTATAAAGAAGTTGATGTTAATGGAGAATTCGCAAAGCAAAGTGAAAACAAAGAAGGAAATACAAAAACGACTACTTATAAGCGGTTGGTTAAGGAGTGGCAACTCGATACAGTCAATAATATAAAGAATTACGAGAAGTTTGACAGTACAATTACGTCATTACAATTTAAAGATGATGATATCAATTTATTGGTAGCCTCACTTATAGAAAATGGTATTCATATGGATGGATATACCGGATCTTATTTCGATGTCTTTATAGAAAATGGAATGGGTATGATGGTTCCACAAGAATATATGGAAATATATATAGCTGCTAATAAAAAATATGGAGTTGACTGGAATTATCTAGCGGCACATCATTTTATTGAAACTCGATTCTCAACTATGGACCCAATGATATCATACGTGGGAGCTGAAGGCCATATGCAGGTGCGACCATAAGGTCATATAAGAAATCTCCTTTTGCATGGAGTAGGCAAGACTACAAAGCCTATCACTACCAAACTTATCCGTGAGGGAAACCAAATATCGGGGAGTGTAGCATGTTTGGAAAGCTATAAGTTATCGAATCATCACGATACGACTGAATAGCGAAGTGAAATGATGTAAACGAGGATAAAAGCTAAACTGCTTGAATGACAGTCCGAGGGGGTTATTGGCCCACCTATGACGGAAGATGATTACCTACGTTATACAACGAAACGTATGAGCTAATTGGAGACTCATTACGAAATACACACTGATTAACTGTATGTCAGATGTGAGTAGTCTATCGTTGACCAACTATAATAAGTAGTAAAGGGCGAACGTCATATCCGACATTATATCAAGCTTGTTCTTATATGTGCTAAATGGTGATTACCTACGTCAGAACGCTTTTATAAAAGCTATGATAAATTGTATCTGAATATCTGATATGGTAACGGAGTTCTCGTAGTAGTCCGAGATGGGGAAAGCCCATTACATGGCGAAGGGGAACAGCTTATCAAGTCTAACTAAAATTGGAAAGGAGCGTAAGGCTCTATGAGAAGTCCAAACACTGTGTTAGACAGTCTAGAAAAACAGTCAATACGCAAAGATTACAAATTCGAACGAATCTATCGAAATCTTTATAATGTAGAATTCTATTTAATGGCTTACGCAAGGATTAATGCGAAGGAAGGCAATATGACACAAGGTGTCGATGGACAAACCATTGATGGGATGAGTCTAGAACGTATAGAACGATTAATTGAAAGTATGAAAGATTGTAGTTATCAACCTAAACCGTCCAAAAGGGTATACATTCCAAAAAAGAAAACTGGTAAAAGACCATTAGGCATACCATCTTTCGAAGATAAACTCGTACAAGAAGTAGTAAGGTTGTTAGTCGAAGCGATGTATGAAAAAACATTTTCTCCACATTCTCATGGGTTTCGACCAGAAAAAAGCTGTCATACAGCACTCATGCAAGTAAAAGACAGATTTACCGGAGCAAAATGGTTTATCGAAGGAGATATTAAAGGTTTCTTTGATAATATTGATCATCACAAGTTAATAACACTACTTAAAAGAAGAATTGAAGATGAGAAATTCATCAATCTGATTTGGAAGTTTCTGAAGGCTGGCTATCTAGAAGACTGGCACTATCACAAAACGTACAGTGGTACTCCGCAAGGGGGTATTATCAGTCCAATCCTATCAAATATTTATTTACATGAACTTGATGAATTTATCATGTCTTACAAGGAGAACTTTGATAAAGGAAAAGGAAGAAGACGACTAAAAGAGTATCGTACACGTGAAGCCAGACTCTACCGTGCGAATGCTAGGTATAAAGAGAAATGGTCTGAAATGGATGAAATAGAAAAAGAAGAAGCACGTCAACACTTGGACGAGTTGAAAAATCACATGATGGAATTACCCTATAAAGACCCTATGGACGAAAACTACAAACGAATACAATACGTGCGATACGCCGATGATTTCATTATTGGGGTTATTGGTAGTAAAAAAGATTGTCAGCAAATAAAACATGACATCAGTAATTTTCTCAATCAAGAAATGAAAATTGAATTGTCTCAAGAAAAAACGCTCATTACTCATTCTAGTAAAAGAGCAAGATTTCTTGGATATGACATCAAAATTAGTCATGATAATAAAACGACAAAATACACGGCTAGTGGACATAAACAAAGAACAAGAACAATGAGCTGTGAACTATTACTACCTCATGAAGTTTGGCGTAATAAATTAATCGAATATAAAGCGTTAAAAATAGATAAAAAAACAAACAAATGGGAGTCTACACATCGAGCACATCTTTTACAAAATGATGACCTTGAAATATTGACCATCTATAATGCTGAAATAAGGGGTTTGTATAACTATTACAAACTAGCGAATAACGTATATAAGCTAGATGGATTCAAATTCATCATGGAATACAGCATGTACAAAACTTTCGCTAATAAATACAAATCAAGTGTAAGAAAAATTCATAGAAAATACAGTATAAACGGAGACTTTGCGGTAAGGTATGATACTGCCAACGGCAGTAAAATTGCTTACTTCTATAAAGATGGATTCAAAAAACAATTACTCCCATCTTCATACTCTGATGTTGATGTGATTTCTAAAACAAGGAACATTATTTATAACCGAACAGGTTTAATCGAAAGATTACTTGCAGGTCAATGCGAATGGTGTTACTCAAAAAATGTAGAACTAGAAATCCATCACATTAAGAAACTAAAAAACCTTGATGGCAAAAAAAGATGGGAAAAGCGTATGATTGAACGAAACCGTAAGACGATGGCGCTCTGTAAGAAGTGTCATCTCGATCTACACAACGGTAAGTTAGATTGATAGGTGGAGAGCCGTATACGCCGAGAGGTGTACGTACGGTTCGGGGAGGAGTTCTTGGAAACCTAGTATAGAAATATGCCAAGGCGCTGGGTTCTTACTCTACTTCATGCCTTGTACCTGGGTTGGTTGGCAAGATCCTACATGTAGTGGTAATGGTAAAGGTAATATATCAGAAAGTAATAAAAAGAGCATTTCATATATTAGTAGAATGGGAGGATATGGAACGGACGGGAATAATGATGGCGTGGCAGATATGTGGAACATATGGGATGCAGTTTTTTCATCCGCACACCTTTTAAAGGATAATGGTTTTTTAGAAGATAAACGTAAAGCGATTTATAGCTATAACCATTCGAATGCTTATGTAGATGAGGTTGTACACTATGCAGAATTATTTGCTTCAAATACTGGTGGTACTCCAGAAGTAACCAAAGGAAAATTTATGCGACCTTCTTTAGGGCCCATCACAAGTCCTTTTGGTCCTCGTTGGGGGAAATTACATGCTGGTATTGATATTGGTTCAAATGCTTCAACAGACCCTATTGTAGCCTCTGCAGATGGCGTTGTAGTTAGGTCCTATACATCTTCAAGTTATGGAGAATGTATTATGATAAAACATAATATTGAAGGTGAAACTTATACTACGGTTTATGCTCATATGGTAACTGGTAGTAGAAGGGTTCAGATGGGACAAACAGTTCAAAAAGGGCAAGTGATTGGTATAAAAGGAACAACAGGTAGCTCTACAGGTGTACACCTTCATTTTGAAATTCGTAAAGGGGATTGGTCAACAAATCAATCAAACGCTATTGATCCAATAGGATCAGAATTCCTGCAATTAGATTAGTAGGTGATGAAGTATTAAGAAATTTATATTATTCTTTACTGGATATATAGTTTTAATGGTTATTGGTGCTGGAGTGTATTTATTATTTTTTAAAACTAACTCGGCTGATATTGCACAAGGGAAAGAATTAATGAATGTACTAGACGAGAGTTTAGTACATTCTTCAGATGAGGAACATAATCATAACCATGATCATAATGAGGCTGGTTATGACTATGATGTTGAAATCATAGAAGAATTTCAATCTGTTGGTAATACTATTGACTTTATGGCGGCTACGTTGATAGAAGAAGAGAGGGAGTATTTTTCTTCACTTTTTTTACCTGAGAATCTTTCTAAATCAATGTTTGAGTATAGTGACGACCCTTCGAGTGAGGATGTAATTCTTCAAATAATAAGAGAAATTAACAGAGAAGGAAAATTAATTGAAGTGAATTGGGAATCTCATATGGCAGAAGGTAAATCTTTTTCAAGGGATGATCAAGATATAAATCTTCAACTTATTTACAATGATAATAAGATATCAACTGCAAAAATAGATTTGCAATTGGTGGGAACAGATCATTTTAATAGCGAAAGAATATACTATATAAGTAATAGTCCTAAAAACTTTGTTGACCAGGTAAAAGAGAACCTAAAAGGTCTATGAGATAGTAGATAAAAACCAAAAAAGCGACTCCAAAGAGCCGCTTTTTTGGTTACACATTTTAAGAGGATGAAAAAACATCCCTTAAAAAATTTTAGGATATGTTAATAATAGCACATATTTATATATTTTTCAATTGCTATTTTAGCTTTCAAACTTATCTATTCTTATGATGTTGCTAGTTCATGGCCAAATTTATGTATTTGCAGGAATAATACGTTGTTCATTCCCATGGGCTCTTTACTTGTTTATCTTGGCTAAGAGTGAGTGTATTTTTCAACTATTAGCATTGCTATTAACATAGTGTAAGTGCTAAATGCCAAAACAGTTAATTCCTTGGTATAGATCTATAAACTACGTGTAAAATATCAATTAACACAACTAAATTTGTCTATAAAAAACGTCTTAAACTATTGAAATTACTGAGTTTAGACGTTTTTTTATTTTGTCAGGAAAGAGCGATAAGTATTATTAACACGTTAAGGGACGAAATGTGTCTGCTTTGCTTCTTCTTTAATTCACATATTCTTATAATAATTTGTACTTTCTTCATTTATGAATCTCCTTAAAATGACATCTTCTTGTAATTGATATGTGTTCATTATTACCGCTCCTGAATTATTATTTTGGGGAATAAACACATAAAGGTGTTATCAATATAAATGTATGTCGACATAGGACAAGCATGCCATCTTGTAAAGTAGTTTTAGTCTCCATATTCAAACATTGTTCGATAATTGAAAAATATTGGCACTCAGATCTTGTCTTAATATGGTAAAATAGTAGGGAAAATGTCTATAATTTTACAGGTGTTCGGCGGGGGAATAGAATAGATGACTACTAACGAACTAATAATTTTCAAAAAAGATACAGATGCTCCTGGTTCTAACCGAGGTTTTGTTTATCAGTATCTGAAAACATTGCTACTGTGGCTAAACAACTATAAAAGTAAGAAATCTATCACTATATATTGTGAAGTGGATGATGATATCAAAGAAATTAATTTGATGGAACAAACAGTCCGTTTTACACAATTGAAATGTTATTCTTCGGCACTGAATATAAATAGTGATGAAATCAAAAAGTCTTTCTATAATTATTTTTTACTTCATCTGATTTATGAAGGATATGAAGGGGAATATGTATTTGAAACAAATACGCATATTTCTAATCGTGATACTGTAATCGAAAAATGGATGTCTTATCAGGGGAATTTGCAAACGAATCAGCAAATTCAAAATGTGTGTATTGACAAAACCAAGGAAATCTTGCGAGAAGTTTTTGTTGATGAGAAAGAATCAATGGAAATAGCAATTAAGAAAAAGATATCTACTCGTCAAGAGAAAATTAGCATAGCTATTTCTGACAATGAGGAATTGCGTTTAGAAATTGAGAAGCTCGACAAAGAACTTGAAGTCCTTCAGAACCTTTCTGCGACCTTTGAAGCAAAAATAGATGATGATGAAATCATAAGTGATTTTACTAACCGAATTTCATGGATTTTTGAGAGTATAGATGCTGTTCAATCAATTGATGTATTAAAAGAACAGGTAAATGAGGCGCTGATTGATATTTCAAAAGCCGAAAATAGAATAGATTTATATTTTGGAAGGCTGCTTTCTGAAATTAATTTTAAAGCTGTAAAAGAAAAACGGGAACTAAGATTTCTTGATAATAGTTTGTTAGAAAAGATTCTTGGTGAAACCGATGATGTTATACGCTCAGGCATTGATAATGAGATATTACAAAAATTTGATGGATTAAAACTTACAGTGCAGCAAGGATTCTCAAGTGTGAGTCAGGATGTCTTTGGTTCTGAAAATCGACTCAGAAAAGATATTGATTCATGGGGAAATCGACTTGAAAGTCAGCTTCAATCAACAACAAGTGAACCAGAGTATCATTTATTTGAGATGCCTAGAGTGGAACCTGAAGAAGTGGAAGAATTTATAAAACAAGAAAATAATGAGCATCAAAGTAAGTTGGAAATGAAATTCCACAAAATTGAAGGCTTAGATGAAGAAATGAGAAATAACATGCTCCAAACGGCGACTGAATTAAGATGTAGGTATTTATTGTATCTGCAGAGACTTAATTTTCAAAATTTTCATAGAGAATATGATGAAATAAAAAAGCTAGAAAAAAAGTGGAAGATATATGTAATGATGCTGTTTTAGAGTTGCAAATGGATAGTCAAATTACTTCAGCAAGATTTTACCTTAAATTCAAAAAAGAACTTAAATTAGCTTTGGACGAATTTAATGCACTAGTAAAAATAAAGAAGTTCGTTGTTGACCTTGATGTAGTTTATGGTCAAATGTTCCACATGGCAGCAAAGTGCTTCTTAAGATGGCACAGAGAAAGGTAAGGGTAGTATGGAGAAGAAAGATAGTTCGTTTGAAGATTTTTTCGATATCTTAATTAAAAATGATGTGATGATGGAAACAGTTCCTTTAGAAGAGCAAACGGAATACATCCAACCTGATGATGATTATAATTTCCATGCATATAGAATATTGCTCTTAATTCGGATTTGCGGCATTATTAATGAATCTTATTTTAGCAACCCTACTATATATGGAAGAGGTAAATTTTCTTTTTTTGATTTTCTTATTCGTTATCCATTCTATTTAAAACGAGTGATTGAAATTGAAAAGAAGCCTCAAATCTTGGACAATTTAAAACTTAAACCTTATGAAACTGAAAGAAAGAGCCCTTTCTCCAATGATTAAATATATACGAGGTCCTTGGGACCACCGATATGATGCAATCTTGAATTATATGGTGAGCAAAAAGCTGATAAAAGTTCATTTTTCTAATTTCAATAAAAGTAAAAAAGCTATGTGTTTGACTTTAACAGAGCTAGGTATTGATATATCAGAACAAATTATAGAAGAAGAGCCTGTTTGGGTAAGTAGAATGGAAATTATTAATGCTATCTTTCCTAAAAATGCAACAAATGAAAGAATTGATGATTATATAAGAAAGCATTTTCCATCACTAATGCTTGGGATTGAAGGTGAGTAGATGTGTTTATTGAAGCAATTAAAATACGAATTATAGCAAAGAGCGGTAAAAAATATGGTCGTTATCTTAGCTTTTTAGTAGAAGATGATATTAGTGAAGTGAATATGATTTTTGGTAAGAATACTTTAGGGAAATCAACCTTAATTGAAAGCATTGTATATGGACTGAACGGTGAAGCCATATATGGTAAAAAGCAAAGAGAAATTATCAACTTTAAATTGTTATTAAGAAAATTTATGGATGAAAAATTGGAGCATGCTGAAATTTACTTGCAATTACAAAGTAAAGGGGAGCGTGTAGTTGTTTTAAGAGATGCTGTTAATACTAATGAACCTGTTATAGTTTTTAGAGATGTTTCATTAAAGGAAAATGATGCAGGAAAAACTTTAGATATTCGTACTGAAAAGAAAGACTTTTATAAGATTAAAAAAGATAAAAATATTGTTGGTAATCAAACATACCAAGAGTTCCTATTCTCATTTTTAGGTTTTGAACCCATACGTAAAATAGGTAACGATTTAGAAGATGAGGAAGATGAAAATAATGAGGAACGCTTAATTTTTTACATCGAAAATCTTTTGCCTCTTTTTGTAATACCGCAAGAGTCTTGGACAGATATCCAAGCAACTAACCCTAAATATGATATTACAGATGTTAAAAAGACCGCATTTGAATATTTACTGAACCTTTCGAATGCGGATGTTGCAAAGTATAGGCATTCTTTAGATTATTATAATTCTCAATTAAGGTTAAGAATGAATTCATTAAAGGATTTGCAAGAAGTCGTTCAACTATTATCTCATGATAATTCAAAGCAAATTGATAACGAGATTAAAGATAAGAAAAATGAAGTTAGTGACCTTCAAAATAAGATTGCTGAAATGGAAAAAGGAAATAGAGTGGTTGATAATGTCCTAAAAGAAATCCGTAATAAATATCGACATATGAGTATGGCTGCTAAAAGACATGAAGAATCACTTGAGCTATTGGAAGCAGAAATATCTCAATATCAGTATTACATAACCAAGATTGAATCGGACATTGAAAAAAATGATAAGCTTAAAACTGCTAAAAAGCTCATAGGTATTTTACCTATTGAAACTTGTCCGCGGTGTTTGAATGATGTAGATATTAAAGAGACGGAAGAATTATCTTCTGGGCATTGTCATTTATGTGGTTCTGAACTTCAAAATGAAAATAATACGGTTCAAACACTGCATTATCTATTGGATGAATTAAAAGATTTTAAACGATTAATGGAAAAGAAAGAAGACGCAAAAAAAGAAGTTGCGAACAAATTATTTTTAGTTCGCCTGGAATTAAAAGAGCTAAGAAAAACGATGGATAGTTATGAAGATCAACTAAAGCCTCAGAGCATGGAACAATACAATTTCTTTTCAAGAGAAGTCGGAAGAATTGAAAACAGTATAAAAGAACTAGAAAAAGATAAAAAAGTGCTAAGAAAGTACGAGAATATTTTAACAGAAAAAGATAATATAGCTGTAAAAATAAAAAGTTTGAAAAAAGCATTAAAGAAGCAAAAGCGAGTGAAGATTTAGACAATGAAAAGCTTGAAACTTTTGAAGAGGAATTCAAAGATACTCTCTTCAAATTGGATTTTCTAAAAGATGGTTTCGATACAGCTAAAGTAGAAAACTTGGATAAGTCGATAAAAGATAAAGGAAGAAAAAATATATCCGTCATTAGCAGGATATATGAGCAGATTAAAATAGATATAGAAGATTATTATCCGAAAATTGATGGAGTAAATTTATACAATATTACTTCAAGCAGTGGATTGATAAGAATTATTTTGTCTTATTACCTTGCGCTTTTAAAGACTAGTTTGATATATGAAGATTCTACAAATCATCCATTCTTTTTAGTCATGGATGAACCAAGGCAGCAAAACTTAGACTTTGATACTTTTAATCATTTTCTTGAGCAATTGTACGAGATTAAAGAAGAATATCCAAAACAATTCCAAGTGATTGTTGCTTCGTCTGTTAAAGGGAAAATTGAAGAAAAGGATGTACGATTAATTTTAAACAAGGTAAATAATAAACTGATTAAAGAGATTACTGAATAAGTTAGCAAAAAAGCCGAAGTTATTGAAGTGACCCCTATAAGTTAGACACGGTTATTTCATTAGGCAGCATTGTAAATTGAGTTCGGTATTGTACCTGACTCAATTTTAATTTTGCCTTAATTCTCTTTGTATTGTAGTATTCGATGTATTTTTCTAATTCTCTTTTAAACTGTTCAACAATAACAATCTCCTTTAGGTAAAGGAATTCTGAATTCATAATTCCGAAGAAATTCTCCATAACTGAGTTGTCATAACAGTTTCCTTTGAGAGACGTACTATTTTTAATTGAACTTTTAACAGGTGGTTATAATAGGGATCATTTTATAAAAGGAGGGAGGAAACTGAACTTCGTGTAAAATATTGTTTTTGCGAATAGTTAAATATAGAAAACGAAACAAATGTTTGCTATAATAAAATTAAGTCAATTTATGAAAGTTTTTCCAAAAGGATTTTGAAATATGTTAGAAAATTTTAGGTGATAAAATTGATCGATTATATGAAATTTGATGTAATGTTTTTTGATAATATTATTGCAAAAGTAGATCTAAAACCACCTGGAAGTGACAGACCATACGTTATTAATTATATTGAAGGGTTTTAATAAACAATTTTCCCCTAATCCCAAGGGGTTTATAACTAAAGAAGAACTAGAAAGATGGCTAAAATGGCGTGTATTTCCCCTACTAGAATTTAATACCGATGAATTATTAAATGCCCTCGGTTTAAACATTTATAACCGTTGGGGAATCGTTCGTAAAACACATGGAGTATGGCAGATGATGAAATATGGCTTCGTTTTAATGGTGAATCCTTAAAACATCGAGATATTGTTCTTCGTAAATACCTTTACTATCCAGATGAGCAATAAGAATAATTTAAATTTATCAAAATTATGTTCTTGTAAAGGATGATAATCAATGTTTGATGAAATCAATCGTAAAAAGGCTGCATTAGATACAGCACGTCCATTACCAAAATACACATTAAAAAGCCTTAGAGAAAAGATGTTGCTTGAATGGACTTATAATTCAAATGCAATTGAAGGTAATACACTCACTATAAATGAAACGAAAATAGTGTTGGAAGGAATAACTGTAGGTGGAAAAACTATGCGAGAACACCTAGAAGTTATAAACCATCGTGATGCTATTCAGTATGTTGAGGATATTGTACATAAAAGTGATCCCTTATCTGAATGGCAAATTAAAAATTTGCATCGGCTAGTATTAAAAGGAATTGATGATGAATATGCTGGGGTTTATCGTGATCAACAAGTATTCATATCGGGTGCACAACATACTCCCCCAGCACATTACTTGATTTCTGAAAATATGACTCAAATGATGAGTTGGTATCACGACAAGGGAATTAAACTTCATCCAATTATACGTGGTGCGATGTTACACGCTATTTTTGTTGGAATTCATCCATTTATCGATGGAAACGGAAGAACATCACGCTTGCTGTTAAATTTAGAGTTGATGAAAGATGGGTTTCCGCCCGTTGTTATTAAAGTGAAAAATCGATTAGCTTATTATGAAGCACTTGATATATCACATACAAAAGAGGATTACTCTGATTTTATCCAATTAGTTGCTGAAGAAGTAGAGGATTCGCTGGATTTATATTTAAATGCAATTAACAGAAACCCTGAAACACCGTGATGTGACGTTATGTTTAATTACTCTAATATCCTAATGCTTAATATAATATAAGCTTTGTTCAAGAATGTGAGTCTATTTTCAACGAAGGATGATGTAGTTTTAAATAAAATCAACGTTATTGAACGTTGTGTTAAACGAGTCAGAGAAGAATATGACGATAATCCTGAAAATCTACAAAATACCACTCAAGCAAGATTCTATCATACTTAACTTGCAGCGGGCATGTGAAACGAGTATCGATTTGGCAATGCATATTGTAGCTGAAAAGAAAATTGGATTACCACAAAACAGTCTAGATGCTTTTACTTTTACTAGAAGCAGCATATATTCTCCCCTCTTCAATCGTTCAAAAAATGAAGCTCTTAGTAGGTTTTAGAAATATTGCTGTTTATGATTTTCAAGTGACGAATTTATCTACCTTACAAACATTAGTGGAAGATCATCTAATAGATTTTATGGAATATACAAGATCTATCCTATTATATTAATTAACAATAAACTTATTATGTAAACAACTACTCGTAAAAATTGTATTTTACACAAAGTTACATAATTCGACAAAAAAGGGTGTGCTTTATTGGCAAATACTAGACAACATCAAAAACACAAAGAAAAATATAAAGCATTGTATTCTCAAATGCCGGAATATGTTAAAGATTATATAGATGCTATGGAAGACAACCATAGGTCTCCTTCTACCCTATTTAATTATTTATTAGACTATCAACACTTCTTTACTTGGCTAATTCAAGAGGGTATTTCTAAAGCTGATCATATCAAGGACATCCATTATGAAGTTTTAGCTGATCTTCCACTTGAGTTAGCTAGGGCATATTTCAAAAAATTAGAAGAAGAAGAATATGAAGTTTCTAAATATGAAAAGAAAACTCGATCAAAATCAATCATTAATAGGAAAAAATCTGCTTTGCGCTCTCTTTTTAAATACCTTACAACACAATATGAGGATAGTAACGGTGAACCTCTATTTCACCGTAATGTCATGCAAAAGATACCTGTTATAAAGGAAAAGGAATCCTTAAATGCACGGAGTATTAAGATGGCTAATTCAATCTTCCAAGAAAATTCAGATGTTGATTTTTTATATTATGTGAAAAATGAATATGAGAATGAACTCTCTGTACGTAAAAAATCCTATTTCCTTCGTGATAAAGAAAGAGATTATGCTATCCTCTCCCTTCTACTTGGTAGCGGTATACGTGTTAATGAACTTGTAGAACTTAGAATTAGAGATCTAAATTTCGAAAATAGTACTATTTCTGTAATACGAAAGGGAGATAAAAGAGATATAGTTACTGTATTTGCAGAAGTTATGAATGATATTGAAGTCTACCTAAGTATAAGAAATAATCGGTATAAAGGCACAAATGCAGAACATGAGTATTTATTTTTGTCCAAATATAAAAAGTCTTTCTCCCCAATAACTATAAGAACGGTGCAAGACTTAGTTAAAAAGTATACAAAGTCTTTTAATAAAGGGAAACGAAGTATGTCTCCACATAAACTAAGACATACATATGCTACAACTTTAATGGATGAAACCAAAGATCTGTCCCTTGTAATGGAACAGCTTGGACATACTTCTGAAACTACTGCTTTACTTTATGTTCATACAAGTCAAGAGAAGGCTAAAAAGGCGGCGGAGGCTTTAGCTGAAAGAAGAAAAAGACTAGAATGAAGTAAAATTAATTTTGGTATAATAAAAGGACTAGAAATTTATTTCTAGTCCTTTTTAAATAGTATAGATTCTCTTATATGTAAAGGTTATGAATAGACATTCAGTCGAACCTCGGTACAAGTAATTGTATGAAGAATAGAATAATATATATAATTTATATTGTCAATATTGTAAGGGGTGCTGTGCACTCTGAATTGAAAGCAATGTTTTAAGTGTTGAATTAATGAATATTTTCTTTATAGATAAGTTCCCTATGGTTTGTCTGATGGAGAGTTAAAAGAACGTAATTTTAATGACTACATTCAATTATTCATGGTCGCACATCAAAATGAACTTAATCTATCCCAGTTTGATAAAGTTAATGCTACCCCTACCCTGTCAAGAGAAGAAAACAATCAATAGGATTTATAACAATCAGAGATCACAAGAAGGAACAAGTAAGTTAATACTAAGACAAAATGCTAATAAACGATGAGCGCAAATCGTAAAATTTTCCTCGTTAACGTTCTACTTTAAGTTAAAGAGGCTAACTTATAATTCGATATAAACGACCTTTTCAGTATCCTCTTTACTTTTCAGGTCCTCTAGCAAACTGTCAATGTTTATTTCCTTCTGGGTAGTTTGGGAACTATTAAAATATATATTTAATATGGAAGTTCTTCCCTATGCTTTGTTAACCATTTTTTGAAGTAACTCTTAATTTTGCTCTTTTCAAAATCGTCCTCTAGGAGTGGAGGTAATCTATGTCCTTTTCGATACTCATAGATGTCATCCATCTTTTTGAATAGAGTTGTTTGCATTTCATTTTTAATGTGATCGATTTCTTCTTTGGTACTAACCTTACTTTTATTAATAACTTCTAAAAAGTAATCGTACAAGCTTTCTAGATCCATTATGTCCTGTTCCGTTCTCTCTTTTAATCGACTATCAACATTACCGATGGCTAACTGCAGCAATGAGTTATCAAGATCTTTTTCATAGGTTGATTCAGCATAATTATTTTCTATAGCACTCACAATATAACCAGCTAAATTAGCAAGCCCTTTATCCTCCATACGCAGGACATAACGCAAGTTTTCCTCAATGTACTTTGGCGGATAGTTCTTAACTAATTCTACTGCTTTTTCCCGTCTAATTCCCTTTGTAATAAGGAGGTTAAGAATGGTTTGAATATCATAATCTAGAGATTCTTCATCTATCGTTTTATTGATATTTTTCTGGTTTTTATAGATATAAAACACAAATGAATGTATGGAGCGTCCGACTTTTTTATGTACCTCATATTCAAAGCGAATATCTGTCTTTTCAGCAATTTCCTTCTTTGCTTTTTCAAGTACTACCGCTCGGAAATTTTTCATTAGGTTTAATTTATCATCAGGAATCGCCAGCATCTCTCTCAATTCCTTTATTTCCATGATCCTTTTACCAAAACGTTCTCTTTCTTTAAGCAGCTCATAAATTCTCCAGGAATACTCTGACCTTAATTTTAAAACATTATATAGCTGGTACTTTGTATATGATTTAAGGTTAATAAGGAATTGAGCTAAATCATCAGAGAGTTTAATCGTAATTTGACCTTCATCATAACTTGCCCGTTGTACCCAATAGATATCATCAATCACAAATTTATTGTTTTCTTTAGCCCGGGTTATAGTAAGAGGTTTACTGTTTAAACCATTCACTGTTTCTCTTATTCTTTCATAAAAGCCCGACTCCGATATGCCAAAGAGATTGGCTAAATCTTTTGTTTGCAAAACATATGTCTTTAAATCTTTATCTTCTGGTTGTACTAATGAAACTAGTGCATATAATAAACGTCTTTCATTTATTGATAGATTTTGTTTTGTATTAACAAGGGCGTTTGATTGATTGACCCAGTAATATGGCTTTAGATCAGCTTCTATTAGATCTTCATCAAAAGATAGTTGTTCAACTTGCGTTACCACAGTCATTTCAATCCTCCTAAACCTTAACTATCTCCAATATAATACAAAAAAACACAAGATTCCATACTTAGTTACATAGCTAAAATTAAGTAACCAATAAGTCTATAAATTCGGTGTATAAAATCAATTTATAATAGAATGATATGTCTACCTTTCCGGTGCTTTGAAATTACTAGCTAATCATAATCTAAATCCATATAGCTACTTTTTCGGTGCTGATATATTATAATTTTCAAATTATAATATACTATATGGCTATATATTCGGTGCTGAAATTTTTTTAGGGTTAAAGCAAATATGGCTACTAAATCGGTGCTACATAGAGTTATTGCTTCAGCAAAGAGTATATATCGTCTTGAAAAAAGCATTTAAAGGAAGCTATTAATAATATGTCTACCGAAAAGGTAGACATATCATATTAATACATAGAATAAGATATGAGTGGCAAGTTTACTATTGCTCTATATATCTACTATTTCGGTGTAACTCTACTCTAAAGTAACAAGTTTATAAAATATTACCGTTCTAGTAGACATATATAATGTGAAATGTTAAGGAAAAAAACTAATATGTCTACCCTTTAGGTAGATCAACATATAATAGATGTGAGAATTAAAAGAAGATGACCTTAAAAATAGGCTGTATACATGTCCCTTTTAGATCAAACAGATATAGATCTATTATTTCCACCGTTTTTATAGCTATATTTTGATATTTTAAAAGTCTCATACCGAATTAATAGACATATAACACTTTTTAAATAGACATATATCCACTTATATACTAGACATGTAACATCGTATTAGTAGCCATAACCACCGTTTTAATAGACTTATAGTACCGTTTTAATAGACATATAAGATGTTGAACCTTACTCTCCCAAGACCTAATTTCACCTATAAACAAGTAACAATTTATAAACAAGAAAACAATATATTAAACAGTTTAAACATACATACCTAAAAAAAGTATAGGGGATAATATTATACTTACCCATCTTAAAACATATCTATTTACACAAGTAGAATCATCTTTACAAGAATTTTAAAATAAATAGAATCTATATACCATAAACTTAAGTTTACTCCTAATATTCTAAATGCAGCCTAAATTAAATAGATATCTACCAATAAAAAGTTTAGAGAAATATCTAAAATATCTGCATTAAAATTTCATCATTATAACAAACGTCATAATCATGAAATTTTCTTAGCGTACCTATAAGTTATAAAAAACATAGAATAATATATTTAGTAATAGGAACACAATTAAATGGAAGAACTAGACCAAAAACTCAAAGTTTACTTTGAAGACTATTAATATTGATGTGCACCCCAAAAATTAGACGAACCAATTCTAACTTTTGGGGTGTTTTTTATGGTCAAATATGATGAAGGATTTAAGCTGAGTGTAGTTAACGCATATTTAGCTGGTGAAGGTGCATATGCTTCCTTCGCAAACAGATTTGGAATCCGAAGAATTATGGCTATCGCCGAATTGATATGGAATTGCGTAAGAAAGATTATATCCTAAATCACAAAAATCCTGCGCATTACCAATAAACTTGGTATTATTTGTACTTCATTCACACGTAAATCTCGTAAATACAACTCGTATAAAGGAACCGTAGGCAAGATCTCGAAAACCTTGTAAACAGTAAATTCTATACAAGCATTCCACATCAGAAATTAACGACTGATACATCTGAATTTAAATACTACACGACCGATTCTAATGGGAAGTTAATCATTAAGAAGGCTTATTTAGATCCGTTTCTAAATATGTATAATGGTGAAATTCTAACCTTTCGATTCTCAGAGAGACCGGACACTCAAGCAATAATGGCTGCTTTAGAGGAAGCAATTGAAATAACAAAAGATTGCCCCTATCGAACTACAATACACTCTGATCAAGGCTGGGCTTATCAAATGAAAAGGTATGTAAAGAAACTAAAAGATAATGGTATCTATCAAAGTATGTCCCGAAAAGGAAACTGTCTGGATTATTCACCAATGGAGAATTACTTCGGGATAATGAAACTGAAAATGTAATATGGTAATTGAGAGCTTAAGCAAGCAGTAACTGATTATATTTTTTACTATAACAATGAACGGATAAAAGCAAAATTGACTGGCATGGTTCCCCAGTGGAATACCGTCTTCATGCCAGTCAACTAGCTGCTTAAATATTTGGTCTAACTTTTAGGGTTCAACACATATTCTATTAATCGCCAGTCTCTCACTTCTTTTCTGATTGCATTCTTTGCCTTATCGGCAATTGCCAGCAAGAATTTTGTGAAGAATTTTCCATATTTATTCAGACAATCGAAAGAAGTAGTTGAATAATTCCATTGCCTATCATCATCTTTACAATAGATAATATTCGTTTTCTCTAGGTTTAACACCAATCCAAATAGTTGAATCTTTCTTACAGTCTTCGTTGAAGATATTTTGCTTCTTTCATTGAAGCACAGTGTGCTATTCCATCATCGGCGTATCTTGCCCAAGGAACCTTGGAATTCTTTTTTATCATAAAATTAAAAATGTATATTGAAGGATCGCAAGAACAGGACTTATAACTCTTCCTTGCGGAGTACCAGTTCACTCCGTTAACGTTCCGTGCTCCATTTGAAAAGGTGTAGTTAGCCATCTATGTATTTATAAAATGAACCATTCTTGATTTGTATAACGTTTTACCATTTCAATAAGATAAAGTCATATGGGATATTATCATCAATAGTCCCTTAATATCGATCGAACTCTAACACCCAGTCTTTCTGTCAGAAGTGTCTATTATAAGAAACTTCTATATTATTAAATTCCATTTTAATAACCAGAAGTACTATTTTATAAAGGTTTTTTTATAGTATCCATGTACAGACACTATATAATTCAAAAGCGTGATTTTCAAAAGAATCTCAATACATTTTTACTAAAAATAAACTAAAAACTAGAGTTTTCCTTTTTTAAATACATCAAATTATGAAAATATGAATAGATACTAAAACAAATAATAAAATAACCTCTTATTATAGACACCATAAACAAACCATCTTTTCCTTGTAGCCTCAATCGCATGAATTTCCCATTTATTTGGTCGGTATCAATAAAAATCATCATAAAACAATTTCCCCACTGTTTTTTCAAAATATAGTTTCGTAACAATATGTGCTACTCGGTCTTTGACTGAAGGAACCCCAAATGTTCTTGTTCCACCATTCTTTTTGGGTATAGCTATTACTTTTACTGGTTTTGGAAAATAGCTAGCTTCCTGAGACATATGATTCCACCCTAGCCCCAAGGTTCCCAAGTTCCGTACAAACGCAAGTGTTATATTCATGCCACCTATAACAGCCACCACTTAGACAGTAAATAGTTCACACCTCTAATCTCGTCCTAGGTTAACGACTACCCCCCTAGTCTTGATGGATCCCTATGCTTTCGACATTTCCGTATGTGGTTCACATAATCATTCATCTACATAACACGCACTTAACAGTTCTTGACTGCCTTTTTCCTACACTCAATACCCTAACTTTTAACTATAGCGCCTTAAGGTAATTTGAAATCCCAGCCTGGATGGCGATTCCGACGGCTCCATCGTCATCATTTGTACAGCATAGCTGCTTTGAGTAATCTCGCTACTCACAACGGTAACAGGATTATGAAAAATAGCGATGTCATCTTTCTTTGTAGCCAAATGTTGAAATTTAGCCAAGTTTCTGTCACTCCACCAAAACTTCTAACCCCACATTTCTTCTCATTCTTTATATTATTTCGTATGCTATCAATTTATTTCATCTTCGAGAAAGTTCTTCAAGAACATATTAATTACATCTCTGTTGCCATATTCGCAGTATTTCGCACCGTTTCGCAGAGTTTTTTCACTACTCATTGACTTGTTCAGATATTAGCAAAACAATTTATTGACTTTATTATTCTTAGCTCTGTTGAATTGTACTATGTTTTTGAGCTTTGAGCTTTTATGGTACAAGAATTTATAACAATAAATAACACTAATTTAACATCCTGATTTTATTGAGAGCAAAAACATTATTAAATTAACAAATATAAAAGACCAAATCGCTAAGTGATCTGGTCTTTTAATTGATATGCAATTATCCCCTATATTTCTCCACAAAAAACTGTATGGTAATTTATTTATCAAAATCTGAAGTCAGTGTTATTAAGAATTCCTCGGTCTTATTTTTAACAAACTCAGACCTATTTCCAAAAATCTTAGAAAATGCTCCTTGTTTATCCCATTCTTCTTCAGCCATTTGCTTTGCCCTAGACTGAATTCTATTCTTATTTACAAATTCATTAAACTTATTATCATTTTCTTCAAGTTTCTTTACTAATGTTTCATCTATTTCAGACTTTATGGTTTTATTTTGTTGTTCTAATTTTGACTCTAATTCACTAATAAGTTGATCTTTAACTAATAAATTATCTTTATATTTCTCTTCTAATTCTTGTTGATAGGTTTCTCGATTTTTCTTTTCTTCATTAATCTGTCTATTTAATTCCTCGATAGTTTCAGACTGCTCTTCTACCTTTTTTAAGAAATCTCCAGATTCTAAAAGCTTTTGGTTACTTTGCAGAAGGTTTGATATGTCCTCCTTTAACCTAGGCCTACCATCCTCTCCCCTTTCCATAAAAATGGTCATTAGCATATTTGTCATTTGCATATATTGGCGGAGCTCTTGATTTTGATCTAAGGATGGTGCATAACTATTTGGCATATTATTGTTCACAGGTGTTCCAATAATACCTACAGCTGATTGTAACCCTGTCATTTTTAGTTCGTCTTTTAGTAACCAAACCATCTTTAACTTCACTATAGAAAGATAGTTTAGTCTTATATATCTCGATTGTGGGCTTCATCTGGAAGTACATAGTCTTCTAGGTTATCTATGTAATGTTTTAAAGTACTAGCAGCTATTCGCTTATTGGAATCTAGAATGGCTCCTGCTTCCGCGATACTATACCATCGATGTAAGTCTTCTTGTAGTGCATTGATAAATTTGTTTTCAAACATTTCTTTCTTTAATGTTGGTCGATCTTTTATTTGTGTATATAGAGGATCGTATTTTAGTTCATCTTCTAATCTTGGGACTAAATCATTTTCATCATATAACATGTTCTTGAACCTCCTTTCAGATCTTGCTAAGTAGTTTTTCTAATTTAAATAATAAGATACGATTCGATTCGAAAAGAAACGAAGGTGGAATATGTGAATATACTAGTAATTATAGCAAATACTGTGATAAATAAAAATGAAAATAGCTTAAATGGTAATACGAAACTTATTTTCGTTTAACTTAGTATAATTTCGTGTGACTTCGTAGTAAGTGGTACACCTACTTTTCACGTAACTAGATGAACGAAAATTAAAGAAAAAATTCGTATAGCGTTCGAAAGTGTACGAAAAAAATCGTATCTCGTTTTGAAGATGATTGAATTGTGGTATATCAAAGTTTTTTGTGTTAATAGTGAGTTTGGGAACGTATAGGGGGCTCCAAAAAGAAGTTGTTTATAAATTATTGGGATAAGGCCTGTATCACACAGAAAAAGTAATAAATGCAGCAATTCTTAAACTAAAGAAAGGGAGGCACTATTTAAAAAATATTGTGATGATTTTAATAACAACTGATAACCTATGATGAAAATTCAACTCGCACTGATATACAGATACGGATATAGATTAGTTATGTAAATTCTCTAATAAGTCGTTACACAACTTTTTAGTAGTGATATTGCACAATTTTGGACCTTCTTCAACAGATTAAAAACGGTATTCTTGCTATTTTCTTACTTAAATCTCAATTATCCTTTTAATGTGGCAAATAGAAGCTATCTTTTATGCAATCGAACGCTTCATTTCCTTTGATTCTAATTGAATGGTCAATTAATTAGCTAAAAAAATAAGTAGAGGTAGAGTCTTTAATAACTCCACCTCTATATGCTGTGCTGTGTTTATTTAATTGTTCTCATATGAACCCTTTGTTTAAAGGGGTTTTATATTATTAATCATCCAAATCATCAAAATTAAGGTTATCTATATCTACTTCATAATTATTCTTGTTTTCATTTTGATCTTCTTCTTTGGTAGAAGCTACTTCTTCAAGTCCAAATTCAGCAAGGTCAATATTGAAATCATCATCGTCATCTTCATCATTAATTGATTCGATAGAAGCAGATTGGTAAATAACAGCTTTTTGTCGCTCCTGAAATTCTTCGTATTCTTTTACTAATCCTTTAGCAAGTCGGGCAGGGAGACCGTCTGTTTTATAGAATGTGTACACTGTAGCAGAGTGATCATTTTTTTCTTCTAAGTAACCAGTGAAAACAGTTCCACTCAAAGAAAAGGTATTCTTTTCTGTTATCTCAACACGGGCATCATCAATGAATGATGATCCTAAAGATTTTTTTTCATCTAATACTGCTAACAAACCTATATGATGAACTTTTGCTGCTACCATATCACCGTTTTCGAGTATGTTAGTTAATTCTATAGGTTGATGAAAACAGCTTCCTTCCATTGAATCTAATATCATTTCTTTAACATCATGACCATTATTTATGTTAGTTATAGGTTTAGTTAATTTATTGATTACTAATGAACCAGTGTTTTCTAAAATAATTCTTCTGAAATCTTGAGAGTCAAAGGTTACGCTAGTTCCACCACCGGTAGTCGCTGTATTTAATTCGTGGAATACTTCGCTAAAACGTTTGTTAGCATAATCACGATAATTCTCAACATTTCCACGTTCGTTTTCAGGTAATTTCTTAAACTCATCATAAAAGTGTTGATTATCCGCAAATTTAATAAATGCAATCCCTTTAGTTTTATCTTGACCGATTTTCCAAATCCGTTGAGCAAAGTCATTAACTTGTCTCAACGCATCGGGACCGTCAGCTCGAAGGGGGAGAGTAACAACTACTCCGACTTTAATAAACTTTTCCTCAGCTTTTTTTATTGCAATCTTCATGTATTTTTTGAGGTTTTCCTTAAACTCTTTAGGTTCAATTTCACTTTGTAGTTTAACAAGTTCTTTTTTTATTAAAGGTTTATTGTTAAAATCATAAAATTCTTCTAAAGCCTTAACGATTGTTGAAGTACCTGTACCGCCACCAAGTCCAGCGAAAAATAACACTAGGTCATCTGTAGGTCTTACACGCTCCTGAATAAAACCTTTCAATCGATTTTTCACGTCTTCATTTTCTTCTAAAATTGAGATAGCCTTTTGAGGGTTTTTTCCTAGACCACCTAAGTTTAGTGATACACGATTTGATTCTGTTATGTATTTCAGACCTTTTAAATCACCATCATTACTATTTAAAGCTAAGCAGTTATATACACTGTTCCCATTTTCGTTTTTTATTGAAGCGAATTCGTCAGCTATTCTAGAGCCGGCTTGTCCAAAACCTACTACCGTCATGTTTATAGCAGGGGTATTTTTTGTGAATGTTTTAGCCATTGCTTATTTCAACTCCCTTTTTGTATTTATTTCTTTTAACTATCGCTTCTGTAATTTGCCAGCCACGACTTGTCATGAAGAGAAATTTATAAGGTTTTACCTCTTCATAGTAGAGTAGTGACATATCTAAGAGCTTATCTACAATTCTCTCTGCTGCTTTCCGATCTATATTTGTGGTAACTGGTTTATATATAAAAGATTTTCCTTTCGTTACTCTTTCTTTTCTCTCCACTTGTACGTTTGACACTATATCATTGACTGTAACTCCATGAATTCTATCAACTGAGTCTTTCTGAGATTTAAGTGTACGGCCTATGTGGATGAAGACTTTTCTGCTCACGGCATCACTTTCGATAATATCCGTAAACATTTCTATTAAATCAATGGGGAATATCGCATTTTGATGCTTTCTATATAGATCCTGGTTCATGCAATCAAGTCACCTCCTGTATATTAATAGTTTACTATATATTACCTTAATGTAGTGTCTGTATCAAGACTGTATAATAAGATACTATTTAAGTGCGGGGGAATGTCATTACCTCTTAACCGTTGATATATATACGTTTGTTTATGGTGTCTATAATAAGAGGTTATTTTATTTATTTGTTTTAGTATCTATTTATATTATCGTGATTTGATGTATTTGAAAGATGAAAACTCTAGTTTTTAGTTTATTTTTAGTAAAAATGTATTGAGATTCATCTGAAAATCACGTTTTAAATTATATAGTGTCTGTATGTGGATACTATAAAAAAACCTTTTTAAAACAGTACTTATGTCTATTGGAATGGAATTTAACATTATCAAAGTGTCTTATAATAGACACTTCTATAGGATACCAAAGCAATATTCTGTATATAAACTATTAATTCTTTACATACCAAAATATTCGCATTCTTTCGACGTGTTTCTTTTTGAACTAGTCTTTAAACAATCATTGTTGGATACCGCATTCTTAATGATTAGATTGCAGTTATTGTGAATCAAGCTATGAATAATTGAATACGCAGAAATAAAATAGAATATGAAACATATAATTGTTAATTTATGAAATAAGTAATGAATCCTAGCTATGAATTAGTTATATGAATCAGCTTACTAACTATAAGTATTACCCCATTCATAAGCTGTAATTAATTTCATATTAAATTTCATAACCTGCATAATTGTAATTTTCATAATGTTAAAGTCTTAATTAACAAGAGTTTTGAATGCTTTTTCGCATTTGTTGGTATCATTTCGTATTGATTAGATTTTAATTAGCGGAAACCGGAGGTAACTATGTAACCCCGCTTAGAGCATTTCGTTGGCTCTTAATATCCAAACTTTGTTGAAATAATTGTAGTCTACTACTCTTGACGAAATTTTTCGTAGCATTTCGTAGTACGTCGTATTGCTTAGCGAGGAGTCTATTGACATCATATATTTATATCGTTTAACGTATAGCGTATAGCTAAATAATATAGGCGGAAGACGCAATGATTTGTTCTCGTACAGTTTCGAGGATTCTTCGTTGCGTCTTTTTTATTAGGGAGGAAGTTATATGCGACTGGGTGAAGAACGGGTTCAGGTAAGTAAGAGCCCAAATAAAAATAGATCTTATGACGCCGAAAGAGTACGAGGTATGATTCATTCAAACAAGGAGATTGATTATGTTATTCTCTTGTCCCTCTATCAGCATAGGGCACTTACAGCTGAACAGTTATACCGAATAGGAAAATTTAATCTTCATATCAATTCATTGAGAAACAGATTACGGACTCTAGCTGATCGAAAGGTGCTTTCTGTTAATTCAAGAGCTGGAATAAAAAGTGTTCCTGTTTTAGTTTATTCACTGTCTTTGTATGGGCTAAGGATCTTGATTGAAGACATACTCAAAGTGAAAGAATATGTGCAGCAGCTTGATGACTATAAAGAACATTACACGCTAGATGATTTAAAAGTCAGAGGGCAACATGAACATTTTTATGAAGTGCAAGATTGGTTAAGTCTCTACCTTTCTAGACAACCTGAAAGCTTCCATTGCGAGTGGAGAAGGTATCCGATCTTCGATGATGATGAGACGATTTCTTATAGACCAGATTGGATGATCTTTGAAAAAACAGAGGAATGGGAGGAAGAGAAAAAGGTAAATCCCACATCTAATCCGCTCCTTTACCCTTATTTTTTTAGAAGGACTACTTTTGATGATCAATTCTTGAAACCTATGGTGAGTGTCGAGTGTGACAGAGGAACCATGTCTCGCACCGAATTGGTAGACAAGTGGGAAGCCTACAAAAAAGAAGGAGAGGAAATGACCAGCAAGTCGTTAGTTATGTTCTATCCAAAACAGGTCAATGGTACAACACGTCACCGTAATATAAGAGAGACTATGGTTTATTCTTTTGAAAGTGAACTAATTGACGAGAAAATCCACATCTTTCAAGGTGAAAAGGAATCTACTGCCCAAGCTGTGGCTCTGTTTGTAGAGCGGGAAGGAAATGTATTGTTGAATGAACCGATGACAGACAGAAATTCAATAAGAATCCTAGTTGATAACTATAGGGCGGAAAATAAGAAGGCCGCTTATTTAGAAGTGAGCGATGAGGTGGTTGAAAAGTTAAGTCTCCCTTTAAAGCCGGATCATATAGTGTTGATTGAAGGGGAGGAAGATGAAATACAGATAATCTTTAATGGCATGACGAATTGGGTAAATCCTATAGGTAAGGTTAGAACTATTGAGAAATGGATTAAAGAGGGTGGACTATCTATATTTCAGCAAATAAAACTTATACTTCTGTATCCTGATAACGAATCCTTCAAGCGGGATATTACCTTTGTTAGTAAATATTTGCACTATGCTTCTTATAGTGAACTAAGTGAATTAGGTTATTGGGGGAAAGTTCATAGAGAGGAAAGGAAACATAATAAAGTACAGTGGCGGGAGGTATTGCTATGAATAAGTTAAAGCCCCTGCTACGTCAAATAAAAGAAAGTCCTAAGACGCCTGAAGTCGTTTCGATTCTCTTACATGTTACGTTATTCGTGTTCCTCTATTCGTTTTTATCAATGTTGATAGTGGTATTTAGTTTGAATCTTCATTGGGACAAAGGAATCGCAATTGAAAACTTCCCATTAGGATTAGGGTATCCTTTGTACATTTCATTTTATATGACTCCGCAAACCGCTCCACTTTGGGTAGTTGGTGTAGCGGCGTTATTAGCATTTATAAACTGGATATTAGCAACAAGGGTAAAGAGGTTCAGTAAATCTGTACCGAGAAGGACATTTAGCTTTTGTTTGTCTTGGGGTACATTGACTGTTGTTATCTTGTTTTATATTATTCGTGAAATTAAACTTATTGGATATGACGAGTTAGTACAGATACATGAAACGATTGATCCAGCACATGCTGCTTATTTGCATAGAGGTGCTCTTGAATTTATTGGGTATCTATTGATGGTCACACCGATAGTTATTGTTGGTCTATATGCTAGTTACTTGTATGCCAATTACAAAGAAGATGCGAATTTGCAAGAATGGTTTCGTACTTATAGGTTTGAAAGAGGATGGATTGGTCGTTTTGGAGAGGATAAAGTTAATCGACTTCCTGACATACAACTAGCTAGAAATGCTGAAACGAATGCACCAGTTATTTTAGAAGGTGAATCCCGCCAAACGGGAACCTTACTAATAGGTCCTCCTGGTTCTGGTAAAACATCTATCAAAATTAAAACAGCATACAGGCAGGATTTAGGTCATATGCAGCGGATGATAAATGAGTTTCCTAAACTTGCAAAGAAATACGGGATAGGTTCAAAAGAGTTTGAAAGGAATATGGGTAATCATTTGATTGGTACAGTCATTATTGAACCAGCCAAAGACCTTTGTGATGATGCTTATGAATTAGCTTTAGAACATAATATTCCAAGAGAGTTTATCACCTATCTAGATCCAAGCAACCCTGATACTCCAGGATTCAATGCGATGATCGGTCCAACCGCTCAGGTAGTTGAAACTATAACAAGTGTGCTAGAAGCAATAGCTCAGACGAATAATGAGTTTTTCCGTCAAGCGGCACGAGCTGTTTTGAAACATTATGTTTACCTTCTAAAGTTTTACAAAGGCAATGAGGCTACAATTCCAATGCTTGATGATATGTATCAAGATCCAAGAATGGTTATGGATATGGTTGAATCCATTGAAAAGACGATACCTCCTGAAAATGTCGTAAAAGAAATGAAGCAAGATGATGTCATTCATTGGATGATAGTAAAAAAGATTGTTAAATGGTTTAAAAATGAAGGTACTACGAGTACAAAAAGATCGTGATGGTACGGTTGAAAAGTACCCAAGGGGACATGAGCATGAAGGGAAGGTAGTAGTAGAAGATTTGCAATTTGAGTTTACAAGGCAAACTCGAAATCTGTTGTCTGATATTACCAAGAACCCTTATCTTGCGAGAATTTTGCTTGCTAAGAATGAAGTTGACCTTGATCGATTAATGAGTAAAGGAGGCATCTTACTTGTTAATACCGATGATGGAAATTTACAAGATCTTAGTGATACGTTTGGGAAGCTGGTTTTACTATGCGTTCAGAATGCCATTTTTAGAAGAAGCGGTACAGAGAACACAAGACCAATCGTATCGTTTTATGCTGATGAATTCTATGATTATATGAATGAGAAGTTCTTAAAATTAACCGGTAAGGCTAGGAAGTATAAGTTTGCTCCTCTAGTAGCTTGTCAATCTCTTACACAGTTTGGTGTTAAATTTGGTAAGGAATTTACAGAAAGTATGTTAGGGACAATACGTAACACTATAGTTTATGGTGGTGTTTCGAAATATGATGCTGAACTGTTAAGCGTGTATCTAGGAAAAACAGTAGTTGAAGAAATACAGGTGAGAGAGAGCTACACTCCTGACAATATGGATAATCCTAGTTTTGGATATTCAGAGAGTACAGTAAGAACAGAAAAAGACCTTGCTTCTGTAGATGATATTATGTTCCAAGAGTTCCGCTATTCTTATATACGTATGGTACAAGAGAAATCTAGTAAACGAGCTATACGAGCGGAAGGTGATTTTGTAGATACGTCAGAAGCGGATAAGTGGAAGAAGTCTCTTGATTCAGAAGCGGTAAACTTCTTCATGGACTATTGGAAGAAAGAAGTGAATGTTTCTGAAGCATTAGTTATTCCAGAAGATGATGAACAAGAAGATTCGGCCAGTGTATTAAAAAAGGAACTATTATCTTTTGATAAAGAGCAAAAGGTTGTTAAAGAAGAGCATAACCGTTTTAAACATTCCCAACATAAAGGTCAAGAAATTACTGAGGAAAATGATGAAGTAGAAGATGTAAAAGAGGAATCACAACAAGAGGAAAAAGTAAATTATAGTGTAGGTAAAATTAACAGTAAGCCTGTTTCTTTAAATGATCAAGAACAGAAAGATAATTCAATCTTTGATGATGTATCTAAAGAGGATCTTGAATATCTCCAAGAAAAAAGGGAACATCAAACTCCTTCCGCTGACTTAAAAAGGCATACTGTCAGTTTTAGTCATGCATTTGGGCAAAAAACAAAGCAAAATGATGAAGGAAGTGTAGCTGTCTCTAAGAAAGCAGCTCCAGCGTCGTTCACTGCTATGATGAAAGAACAGAAGACTTCATCTCCATTAGAACAAGTTACTGTTGTGCAGGACGAAAAGTATGAACATGCTACACAAGAGCTAAAGAGTGTTGAATTAGGTGATGAAAGCATGGAATTACTTAAAAAGATTATGAGTAAAAAGAATGGAAATTAGTAGTTGCACAAATGGGATTTATGGTCTATTCTTACAGTAAGTTAAATAAATTATGTGAATCAAATATAGGAATTATAGGCGGAAGACGCATAGTTCCCTTGTTTTTATTAAAACAGGGGGATTGTGCGTCTTTTTTTATTTCCATCAGGAGGTTGAAGTATGAACAAGATATTACTGGAAATGTTGAAGGAATCGAGAGAACGTAAATGGGTTCAATACGGAGAAGTGGAATCGATCAGAAAGGTATCGGTTGGGGGAAAAGAGGACGAGCTAATCGTTATCCTTTATCAAGGAGAGAAGGTCTATTGTAAAAGGGAAGATTTCATTGAACGTGATATAGCCAATCTAAATGGATTTATTCAAACGAGAGTACCTTTTATTGTTATGGAAGTAACAGATGAAGTAGTAAGTGTAAGTCGTATTGCTGCATTAAGACGAGTAGCACAAGAATTTACTGAAAGTGTAAAAATAGGTGATCGAGTACAAGGGACAGTAACAGGTGTAAGTGATAAAAATGTTGTTTACTTAGAGGTTCAAGGTTATCCATGTATTATTCCACCGGAAGAATGGGATATTCGTCGCTCTACTAATCTTAGAGAAACTGTACCTGTTGGAACAGTATTGGAAGTTGAGATATTAACGATTTCCCGCTTGGAAAACGAAGGAGAGCAGAATCTACCGTATCGAATTAGGTTAAGCCGTAAAGCTTTAATTAAAAACGAGAAAGAAGCTATTTGGGAAAGTATTGAAGATCATTATAAAGTTGGTGATTATATTGGCTTTAAAATAACTGGTCAAGCGCCTGGATACAATTCATATTACTGTGAAACTGCTAGCGGCATAAATCTAATTGGTAACCTAAATAGAAGGTTAAGAGATCGTTATAACGATTACTTACCTCCTGGTGTTCAAGCAAAAGGGGAAATTCGTTTTTTAGATAAGAAAGGGAAACGAGGAAAAATTCTTATCAATCAAGTAGAAGCTAATTTTGCGAACTTATTAAATAAACGCAGCTTTGGCGCATTCTAGTTCTTATGAATGTTTGGAGAACAAAAGAAGGGAATATCCCTTTACTTGATGATCCTACTCTAAAAATTACCATGTTTCGTTGGTCTCGCAGGCCAGATATTCAGTTAGATATTATTCAACAAAGAATAGAAACTGGACAAATATCTGAATTGGATATAGATATAACTGTTACATTAGCAAATGCTAAGGTTCTTACTGAAAAGCAGATCCGCTACTTATACCGGAATGTAGTTGATAAAGGTCATAAACTAGGTACTCGGTTACGAGTGCTACAACAAAACGGTTGGTTAGAAGGATGGAAGCTTGAGAACGAGTCGAATGAAAGAGAGTATGTTTGGACAATTGGAGTAGCTGCTAAGAATTTTCTTGGCTATGCAATGGGGTTACAGAACCTTCCTAATCCGCTTCATTTCGCTAGTTCTATAGGTGAGCAGTTACATTATCCGGCTATTAACGAGATCCGAATCAAGCTTTTGGAAAAAGGATTACTAAAGAAAGAACGATTTGAATTTCACCCTTTTATAGCACCAGAATTTGAACCTCCTCATGCGGTCTTTCAAATTGATACACCGTTAGGGAAAATGGAGTTCATTGTGGAACGGTTACAACAAAAAAGTAAGCCACTACGATTTTTAAAACGAAAGCTATCACAGTATAAATCGTATTTCGCTAAGCATGAAAAGTTACCAACTGTCTATGATGATTCAACTCAGAGTATTCTTGTATGGAGTATAGCAAGCGAGGAAGGAATTGATTCATTAGTTTCCTCTTACAGTAATTTCGAGCAAGAATTTATGCAACTGTTTTTAGTAGACGAGTATTTAGATGATCTGAGAACTGGATGGAGATTAGCGAGGCCGCTTGAAGGTAATCAATCAGAAATACAGATATTTGATATGGATTTCATGTGAGAAAGTTATTGGAGGACATCATCCATGCAAATTGGGATCAACAAAAATCTTAAGAGAAGTATTTTATCCTGTCTTTTAATTTTTACAAGTATTTTCTTAGGGAATCTTGATGAACTAGACATATTTAGTAAATCAAAAGGAACGAATAATAACTATAACATTATCTATATTACAGGAACTTATCCTCAAGATAAGATTACTCCTAAACAAGACTGTGTTGGATTAGTTGATAGCAGTGATTATCATCCTTTTATAGGTCCAATAAAAGTTCTTCAATATGCGTTGCAGACAGTTAACAAACAACTTTTAAAGAATAAGAGTCATCTTGTATTTATAGAAATGCTAAATGATTAACCGGAGGATAAAGAATGAAAAAGAGAATCAATAAAAATCTCTTCCTTGGTATTTTCTTCTTCATATTGTTTATAGCAGCAATTGTTGTATCTGAAACGGGTATTCTAGGAAAAATAAATACAGTTACAGTAGTAATGGCTAATACAAAGATTGAAAAAGATACGATACTTTCAGAAGAGAATGTTATTTTAGCGGAATATCCCCGCGAATTAATAACGGATGATATGTACAGACATATAAGTGATGTAGTTGGAAAAACTGCTGTTCAAACAATTCAACCTAGTGCATTTATAGATAGAGATTATCTAGACCAATCGTTATTAAAACCTACTAAGGATCATGAATTTTTCCCAATACCGAACAATTGGCTAGTTAAATTACAAGGAACTATTCGTAGATATGATCTAATTAATATTTCAGCCGTTTATGTAGGTACTGGTCAAGATACAGGAGCGGTATTACAACAAAATGTTAAAAATGAATATGTGTTAGAGAATGTTCCAGTAGCTTATGTGAAGGGTAGCAGAAACCAAGAAGTGTCAGGCTTAACTTCACAAAATGATCGATTAAATGGAAATCAGAATGCGGCACAGATTGAGCTTAGTTTAACTTTAGAAGACTTTAAGGTACTAGAAAAATTAACTAAAGAAGGTTATCAGTTTGTATTGAGTTATTAAGGAGGATTTTATGAAAGTTGCAATCTACCAACCTAGTGAATTGTTAAAACGAATTGCTCTTTTAACTAGTCAGTTTGATGATCCTGCTCTAGAAATACAGTCATTAGATGATTTAGGGAAAGAGCGTCGAGTTGAAGCTTTATTACTAGAAAGAGGGGATATGTCCGCTCATGATGTTTTATTACTTCGTGAGAAGTTTCCCCTGCTTAAAATTTTAATTATATATGATGAATATGATGAGTTTTTCAATAAGTCGTGTATCACTCATGATGTTCATAGTTTATCAAAGCAAATTGGCGAAAAAGAAATTCTTCGAATATTACAAGTGGAATGGTTCGGGTTAGAGGAAGCGACAGAGTTTCAAAATGTAGTTGCTATACACGGGACACATCGTCAGGTGGGTACAACACAAATTGCTCTTTCCATTGGAAATACGTTAGCTGAATTGAATTATAAAGTAGCTGTACTAGGGTTGAATCCTTATAATCCAGGTGAACTCCGTCCTTATAAGACTAAATATTCTTTGGATCAAGTATATGACTTATTAGAAGGTGGCGTTATTAAAAACGGTGACGATCTAAAGAAATATATGCTTGAAATCGGTAAATTACATTACTTGGTTGGCAATGCAGATTTTTATAAAAGCCCCCAATTTGAGAAGGAACCAATTGAGCATTTAATTGATGTAGCAAAATCGTATTTTGATGTTGTGGTACTCGATGTTGGCAGCTTTTATGATAGTTTTCTTGCAATTACAGCCTTGGAAAGATCAAATACTCATATCTTAGTAGCTACTCAAGAAAATCTATCAATTAATGAATATAACCGTTGGAAAAAGCAATTTTTAAGTAGATTTAGTTTCCATCCTAAAAATTCTTATATGGTAGTGAACAAATATGCTTCAAATGCAATTATTACACCAAAGCAGTTAGAACAAACTCATAATACTAATCTACTAGCTCAAATACCGTACTTTCCTGAAGCAGCGGATGCTGAGTATGAAGAAGGGATTCTATCAAGAGCTGGTTATAAAGCATATTTTAAAGTGATTGAAGGTTTAGCTAAATCGGTAGCAAATGATGTGATGAATTTTAAAGAAGACAAATCTAAATCGTTCTTTGGTCGTTTAAAGAAAGGACGTGCTAGGGCGTGAGTGAAGTTGAGTTTGTACCATTATCCCGAAGAAGAGCATTAGACGTAAAACAATTCACAAAAGATGACAATAACCAAGTTTCGTTTAATAGAAGTGATGAGTTTTATGATGTTTGTAGAAAAGCAAAAGAATACTTGTATGAGGTATATGATCGCAAAGTTGATATGAAATCAAGAAATGAAACAGAAGAGGATTATGTCATGATCTATCATGAAGCTATGAGAGGGAGAACGGATGCAGTCAACCTCATAAAAAAGCATATAGAATCTTTTATCTCTAATAGCGGATTAAGGGAATGTAGCTATCCCGAGTATTACCCGTCTTTACTTGATGGAATATTTGAAGAAGAGTTTGGATGGGGGCCATTGTCAGTATTCAAAAACGAATTGGAATGTGAAGGGGCGCAGGTATTAGGAACAAAGATTAAATTCAAACGTTCATGGGGTTATGAGCTGCTGCCGTTTCGTTTTTCTTCAGTAGAAAAGGTCCTGGAGTTATGTGATAGATTTGCAAATATGCACGCAAACACAAATCTCAATAGCTATTCTAAGCCTCGAGCTTGAAACATCAACAATCGATGGTATACGTGTATCTATCATGATTCCGAATAGAACATATAAAGATCCTGTTATTACGTTACGTCGTAAAACAATTAAGGATTATTCATTTGAGAACTTAGCAATCTATAGAACATTTCCATTTGAAGCAATTCCGCTCTTAAAAAGTTTATCGAAAATAAGAGTGAATGCAATCATAGCGGGTCCTCCGGGGTCTGGTAAAAGTACAATGCTACAAGCATTTATGAATGAAATGTTCTGCGAAAAAAGAAATGGAAAAATAATTCCTGAACCAGTTAATACGATATTCGCAGAATCACATCCGGAGTTTGATGTAGAAGAAATATTTCCAGATACAAATGTCACTCATGTAATCGGTCGAGGTAAGGACTTTGAGGACAGCATTGGAGCAAGCGTGCTTCGTCATGATATTGTTCGTGTAATATTAGGAGAAATTCGGGAACACGAAGTAGGGTTATACAAAAGATCTGGAGTACAAGGAATAAAACAAGTTATTGGAACTCTTCATGACTTAGATCCAATCGACATCCCAGATATTTTGACGTCTCTATATCTCCAGTACTTTGACAATAATTCTACTCAAGCATCTGTGTACAACACGTTTGCTCGTAACTTACATTATTCCTTATCAATGGATGAGTTCTTACAATTTGATGATATTGGAGAGAGTGTATTAAACAAGAAGGCTTCTAGTATTCAATTGTATGACTTTAACAGTCATACAGGAGAACTTTTAATGTATAAAATCATGGATTATAAGCATGAAGAGGACTCTTGGGTATTCTCGACTGAAATACCTGATCGATTCGAAAGGATTGCCTCGAAGTATCATAGGGCAGAGTTTGAAACATTTAAGACTGTGCTGGCTGAACTTGAAGAAAGATGGCCAATGGAGAAAGAAAACACAATTGAATCAAGTGGTAAGAAAGTAGAGGTATTTTCGTGAGTGCATATCTTGAATATCTTATCCGCTACAGCAACTACATTATTGGTGGAACAGGTCTGATCCTCATCATCATGTCTTTAGGGTTCAGTCCAAAGAAAACAAGAGAGCGTTTTAGAGTTATGAGGGACCTGAAGTACCAATCTTATTCAAGTCAATGGATGAAGTATGATTTCTTGCGGAGATATAACCATTTATTATCTGCATCTTTGAAAAGTTATCGTTATGAGTACTTTGCAAAGTTTATTATTGTGCAGCTGTTAATCTTTCTAGGATTACTGATATTTGGGTCATTTCTTATGCAGTCAATTTGGTATGGGTTGATTACATCATTTACATTTGTGTATGTTTTCCCAATTACGTTCTTTTATATGAAACACAAGCAAGTACAAGGGCTGTTACAAAACGAAGTGATTGATTCGGTCATTACCTTATTACAATCCTATCAGAGAAACCAACATAATATGTTATATGCTCTTAAGGACGTATCAGATTCATTAGAAGGTAAGACAAAAGCGGTGTATTCAAAGCTGTTCGCCAGAATGCATGATCGTGATGAAATTAAAATACTAGCAAGTGAAACATTTGCCTTTCAATTAGGTAGTTTACGAGGCAAGAATATTTCAACGACAATCTTAAAGGCTTGTAAGGATGGATTGATTGTTGAAACTCTTTTACAGGATTTAATTGTAGATATGACTGAACAAAATAAGGTACTTAGGGACGCAGAATCAGAAGCTAGAGAAGCTGCAATTTTGGGGTATGCACCGCTACCATTAACTTTTTTATTCCTATATCTAAATGAAGCTTTTCTCATACCTGGTGGAAACTCTCTGAAATATCAATTCGGTACTCCACAAGGAATTCAATCATTCGTTATCTCAATTATATTTGGGATAGTTGGACTTGGTTTAGCCATTCTTGTGAAGAAGCCGAAGAAACAATAAGGAGTGAAAATAGTGGAGAAATTCATATTACATCTAAATATTGAGATGATCTACTTTATTACGATAGGCTTGCTCCTTATATTGAGTTACTCCTTTATTGCTAAGAGTGGGTATGACGAGAGGCGCAAACGTAGATTTAGAGTTCAGAGTCTCTATCGATATCAAGATAAAGTACGAAATAGAATAAATAAGAAAGAGTATGATGACTTTTTCAGAAGTAATGGCTTGCCAGCTTTTATTACTAGTGAACGTTTTAATACAGTGCGTTTTCTTTTTCTTGGAATTTTAATTATAACTGTTCTGTTTGAAATGTTGTTTAATATTAGTTTTATATCAATGACGAACTTGGTTGTATTAGGGAGTATTCCGGTGCTTATGATACCTAAAAAGCCTTCACCATTTTACTACTTAGTAAAAATGGTACAACAACGTTATAACAGAGAAAAGAATAATGAAATCTATCAATTCTATAACGAAATGAAAGCGGAGTTCCGCTCTAAAGGCGAAAAAATGGGTAACAGTTACCATATTATTATGGGGCTTTTACCGTATTACAAATATATTCGACCAGCTTTAGAGAAGATGCTTCCTCTTTTAGAGAAAAAGAGGTTTGAAGAAGCATGGACTTTATTCAAGGATGAAATAAATACCCCTGAAGCTAACAGCTTAAGTATTGTAATGCAAGAAATAGAATCAACAGGAGTAAGACAAGCTGGTGAGATTCTTGAACAAAAAAGAGTTGAGTTTGCTAACAGTATGTACAACAACTATAAAGAGTATTTATATCGGAGAAAAATTGTCATCTTTTCCTTAGCTCTTTTTGGAACAGTAGTAGTCATCATGAATGAAGTAACAGTATTTTTCTTGTGGTACAAAGATGTGATGAGTGTTGTTAATAATCTTGGACAATAAAAAAGTCCCGAGATTAATATAAATAAAATTTTAAGTTGGAGGTTTCAAGGAATGGAAAAATTATTAATTTTACTTATGGTTCTACTTTTTGCGGTAGGGATCACGAATTCTACAATCTTTGATGAGAATGGAATTCAGACAGATGCAGTTGAAATGAAAGATAACACACAAAACATTGTGAAAGATGCAAATGATTCAATGGAAACGTTTGGTGGTGCTACAACACCAACAACACCTGCTACACCATGATGAAATAAGCAATATAATTTGTTGAAGTAAAACTTACCCTTAAGGTGACTGATTTTATTAGTCGTTTTAAGGGTTTTAAACGGAGAGTGATAGATAATGGAAAAATTATTAATCTTATTAATGATTCTACTTTTTGCAGTAGGGATCACGAACTCTACTATTTTTGATGAAGATGGGATTCATACGGATGCAATCGATATGAAAGACAATACACAAGATATAGTTCAGAGCGCAAATGATTCAATGGAGACATTTGGTGGTGGTTTAGCAGCACCTACGACTCCATAATGTTTAGACACAAATATCATTTGTAGAGTGACAAGGCTATAGTATTTGTCACTCTATTAGCTTTTAGGAGGAAAAATAGTGGAAAAATTACTCGTTCTTTTAATGCTACTTCCTTTATGGTTAGTTGTCTTATTTCAACCTTCATTAGATCGTTTAGAAGAATCAAGAGAGAAAGTCATTCAAGTTGCATTACAAAGAGGAATTGATAAAGCTAGTCTAGAGGGGTATTTTACAGAGGATATTATTGATGAGATGAAAGATATAGTGAAAAAGGTTGGCTACGAAGAAGATGACATTGAATTGGAGCTAACCACTACTCCGGTGCTAAGAGGAAACTATATTCATGGAAAAATTAAAGTGCCTAATGAGTATCAGCATTTATTAATTAAAAATTTATTGGAAAGAGATACCTCTAATGAAGAGGAAATGTATCATGTACATATTGCCAGTAGGATGAGTGAATTCGTCAATTAAGGAGATTTATAGATGAGTAAGTTATTGGTGACGTTTATGATATTTTCATCGGTTATTACCTTATGGGTATATGATGTTGAATCATTACTTCAAGATCGAGCGAATAGGGAAATGCATTATGCTTTAGAAAATGCAGTTCATGATGCTTCTTTACAGGTAAATGAAATTGAAATGGTAGAAGATATAAAAGTTCAATTTGATCAAGTAGCTGGTCACGATGTCTTTATTGATACTTTAACTAAAAATATTCCATTTGATAAGAATCTACAACCAACTAATAAGACATTATTTAAATCACCGCTTGAAATAAAAGCTGCTGTATATTTAGATGATATGACACTTGATCCAATAACGAATGCGACCCTAGAGTTTCCTTATATCTATAACTTTGTGGATAGCACAAAAGGAATTGATTATGAACAGGTTATCTTTGGTCCAAGTGTAGTATATGTGATTGAGACTCAGATTGTGGGGCAAGATGAACCGACACAATTTATAAAAGTGCAGGAATATAAAAGGTAAGTGAAGAACCAAGAACCTTACCTAATTCAATGAACATATTATTCAAGGAATTAGGTAGGGTTTTCTGTTTGAGGTTACTAAAATTTTCTTTTCAAACAAGGTTCTACATAGTATAATCTAATATAAATTAATATTAAATTAGGCGGAAGACGCAATAACCTCTATTTCGATAGAGGTATATTGCGTCTTTTTTTATTGTCTTTTAGGAGGTGAAGCCGCTTCGGCGTTAATATAAGAAGAAAAGTTGTGTAAGTGGATGATAGATATGTTTGCTGAATTTTCAAGGTGAAGACTAAGCATCTCTATCTTTAATGATTAACTGGTCAATAGTGATACCAAACCCATCACAAATACGCTCTATCGTTTCAAGATCGGCTCTACTTTGTTTGTTGTTTTTGATCTTTGATATCGCATTTCGGTGTAGACCAGTCATTTTAGCTGTCTCATCAATTGAGAGGTTATCCCTTACCATAAAGTACTCCAAATTCCACTTTAACATTGCATTTACCTCCTTCACGATATGTTTATTATATGAAGAAAGTCATAATTAATCAACATGATCGTGTGCAAAAACTAGTGGAAAATGGAAACAAAAGGTTGTTTATGCACACGATTGTGTGTACAATAGAGTTAAGGAAGAATTTAGTCGAATAAGGAGGAAAAAGTAATGAAGAAAAAGTCTGTGTTAAAACCAATTTTAGGTCTTGCTATTGCAGGAGGGTTACTAGTTCCAACTGTAGCAGATGTTAAAGCTGCATCATTTAATCCAACACTTGTAGAAAAGTTAGAAAGAAAGGAATACAACGTTTCATATGAAGAGGATGGGTATGTGTATAAAGGAATTGCAGATAACATGTTCCAAACAACACATAATTCACCTGGAACATTAATTGCGGTTTTTAAACGAAATTCTACTCAAGGGGCATATTCTTATTTTAAACACTTATTTGAAAATCCTAAAAACAGATATATTTATTATTTTCAACATAGTCCTACACCTGCAGAACCGCCTTATCCAGTAATTACACCATCCAAATCAGAATATGAAAGATATGATAATGTAAACCTTGATAGTTTTGACAAATTCCATATCAGAAAATCTCTTTATATAGAAAATCCAACAAAAGAGAATAAATACTATCTAGTTGCTTATCAACCATCAAGAGAAAATGCATATAATGAGGAAATAAGATTTTATGAAGGTGTTAACTATATGTTATTACCAGAAAATGATCTTACTCATATATTAAATACTTATACACCAGCACAATCTAAGAGTATTGCAGGTAAAAGTATTGCTATCCCTAAAGACACTGAACCGTATCGTGAACCAATAGCTAGGTTAATAGCTAAACAAGATATTCCTTTACTTAAAAAAGAGAGTAATGGTTCATATACGGCAGTGAAAATGCTTGATAAGGGTGGATTTTACCGTATTTATGGGGTAGAGGGAAACCTATATAACGTTGGTGGTGACTATTATGTGCCTAGAAATGATGCATTAATGAGTCACTTTATTGGTAGATTACAAGTTAATAAATCTGTCCCAATGTATAACCCTAGTGGTCAAATTCACAGATATTTAACTGCTGGTGAAGCCGTTAGAGTCTTTGATTATGATAATGGAAAGTATGATGTTGGTGGTGGGTATTATGTTCTTGATAGTACTAAAATCCAGTACTTTGTAGGGAAATTTATTACAGCAAATCAAAATGTTTCAGTATTTAGTACAGATGGTAAGGTTGCTTACACATTGAAAAAAGGACAACGTGTGTTTATAGAAAGATTAGAAGGAAATAAAGCATATATTGATGGTGATACCTATATTGTTCATGATAAGTCAAAAACTACTTATAGTAAGAGCTAGTAATTTTAAGGTGGTGGCTCTATGAGAAAATTGAGACATAGTAAAATGTTTCAAGTATTGTTGATTTTAGTTATTCTCCTTTCTATGTTGCCACCTAACCTATTTTCATTCGCTTTACCTGTATCAGCAGTAGAGAACGTACCAGCAAATATAAAGGCTAGTGATGTTCCACTTGAAAGGTTGCTAGTTGAACCTGCTGGTGATGTTCCTAGTAGCGGTAAACATCCTCAATGGTATGAGATTAATAGACCGTATAATATATGGTCCTATACAAGTATTAAACAAGATGGGATTTTACACCGCTCTACTGTTGCTGATAAGCATATGGCATTTCGGAAAACTAATTCGAGCCAGTATGTAACTGATCCTATTTCAATTGCAGGGGAAAATGAGGCTGCTGTTAGGAAGAAAATGCAAGAAATTATTGATAGGGAAAAGAACAAGAATCAATATGCAACTCCTACTGAAGCTTTTGTTTTTCCTGTCCACAGTTATAGAACGTATCCTGTATCTGTCTTAGACTGTAATAAATTTTCGCTAGAAGATTCTAGATATGGAAAAGTGCCAACTGAGAGTGAGTTAATAAATGGTTCGTATTATGGGCGTTGTAATGCATTTACTTACACACCAGGAAACGACCCTTACATGAATAATATGAGTCTTTCAGATTGGACATATTACAGTAAGACATGGGGAACGCCAAGTGGAAGTTATAAAAAATATGAATATTACAACTGGCAAGGTGCGCGTTTTGAGAATCGCAATACTGATTACTTTTTACAAATGAAATTCGATGTTTTACCTCCTAGATATATAAAAATAGAACTTGTACCAAGTGAAGCCACAATTAAAGTCGGTGACACTCAGCAGTTCAAGGTATATGGTTATCTGAATACCGGGCATAAAGTAGATATTACAACACTAACGGAACTTGTTTCATCAAAAACGGATATTGCAGAAATTGATTTTTCAGGTACTAGCGACAGGATATGAACAAGGTGTAACAGGAATTATTGCTACCTTTGAAGATCCTGTAAGTGGTAAAAAGTTAGTAGACAGAGGGTTATTGACGGTCGTTGATGATGGCTCAGTAATACCCGCTGATCCAGGAACAATTGAATTAACACCTGATTATAGTGCAATCATGGTAGGTGAAAATCAGAGTTATAAGGTTGAATACATTAAGTCAGATGGTTCAAGGTTAGATGTAACAAGTACTTCAAGCTATAGTAGCAGTAATAATTCAATAGCGAGTATTGATTCTACTGGTAAGGCTATTGGGATTGAAGAAGGACAGGTTACAATAACTGCAACTTACGATGGTAAAACTGACACAGCAATCCTTGATGTAACAGAGCTTATTATTGAATATGAGAATAAGCCGCCGATTGCTTCACTTGAAGTGTTAAAGGAATATTATTGGATTGAAACTGTTGAAATGACAGATTCAAGTTATGATCCTGATGGAACGATTGTTTCTACTAATCTACTAGTTGATGGAAAACCAAGTTCTTTACATGTGAAGTACCCAAGGGTAACTGTTCCAGAAAACCATGTTGCACATTTAACTGTTACAGATGATGACGGGGCTTCTTCTGATGTAAGTAAGAGTTTTAAAATTTTACCAACTACTCCAACAGCTGATCTATCAGTTTACGGAAGTCTCAAAGTAAATCGTAAAATAGTTTTAGACGCAACGAATTCAGATTCAAAAAGTCCTGTTCATGTTGCTCCGATTGACTATAGTCAGACCAACTGGACAATTACACCTATAACTGAAGGAATAACACAGGATGACATTAAGGTAAAAGTATCTAGTGATTATTCCAAAAGAGAAATCTTAGTAAGAAAACCTGGAGAATATGAAGTTACAGTTACAGTAACAAATAATTTAGGTGAGACAAGTGAGCCAGTAACCAAAAAGTTCACTGTAGCTCCTGACCTTAAACCGATTGCTCAATTTACAGTAGAGGGAAAGAAAGTACTTCGTGATGAAACTGGAATTGCTAAGGTTAAGTTAACGGATAGCTCGTATTCAATAGATGATGATACTATTGCACAACGCATATGGTATATAGAATATGATAGTAATAACGATGGACTTTTTGGAACTAAAAGAGATACACCCAAGCAGGTTATCTCAGATGCAAATGAGCCAGACGTTTACTATGAAACAGATCGAGTGGGGAACTACCGTTTTAATTTAGAAGTCGTGGAAAGTTTTAATCAACCAACGATCCCTGAATTCATATTAGCGGAACACTACTTAAGAGACGATACGGAACCTACACTTCCAGTACCATTACAGAGTATTGATCAGTATCATAAAGTAGAGAATTTTAATATCCCTCAAAATGATAAGGCAGTAACTGTAGATAATGCTCCGCCTGTTGTTGATTTTGGTATAACCAAACATAATAAAGTTGATATTTACTTAAATTTTGCTGGTCTTGATACCGCAACAATGCAGACAAATCATACGAATTATGGTTCTCAAGATCGGTATTATCGAACAAATTATGTCGAAACAAGAACATGGGAAGCTTATGATTATAGTTATGATATTGATAGTGCTGAGAAAAATAAATTAACAGCTCTTGCGGGAGATTTAGAAGTAAACCTTATAACTAAGGGGATAGATGCACGAGTTGTTATTGATAACTCTTATGAGAATAGACCAGATCCGGATGGAACATATAACATTAATTACCCTAACTGGGGTACGACCTATTGGACAGATAGCTATTATGATACTGTAACATCAGCTAGTCCTAATTATTCTCCACCTTCTGGCTGGTACATTACTTCGACAACTGATAACACGCAAAATGAATCGTACACTTTTACTTGTTCATTCTCGACTGGAACCTACTGGTGTCCTAACTGGGATTCCTATACAAGTACATTACCATCTTGTGGTTATCTATCATGTACCTCTTGGAGTAAGACTTTTGTCAATCATACTTATGCTGATAGAACAGAATCAGATGCAAGAAGGGAAGAGAAAGGACTTCCACCACTATCACAAGATGCTTTTAGGACTTCTTCTACGGATAGGTATAGTCGAGTGAATACCGTTTCAAGGACATATAATATTCGAAAAGATGTTCCGCGATCCGCGTATGAGATACAGAACTTTACAACAAGTGGTTCGCAAAAACCTTTTATTGATACAACCGATTATAGTGAGGCTATTTCAAATGCCTCTTATAGAGCGGGAGCTGATAGTTATTATATCCGCTATGATAAAAGGAATTGGTCATGGACTAACAATACCTCAAAGTTTAGTAGTGTTATTTCTGCAATGAAAAACAATTCCATATACTTATGGAACACTGCAAATAATGATAATCGAGTAAACTTTGAGAAGGTTATGACCAATGGTTCAAAGCTTGGGCAGTTCACTGTGTATGATAGCACTGCTGCTGAAAAGCATGTTCAGGAGATTGAAGATTACTTTATTAGTAACTATGCTCACAAAGAGGACGGAGTTAATAAAACTATTGTTCTTGGTGATAAAGTTGATTATACCGTCACTTATGAAGATCATGAAAATGATCCAGAATTAAAACGAGAGTGGAAATTTGAACATGATCCAACTAAAGTAAACGGAAGGGTAATTGATAATCAACCTTCAGGTCCTATTGCACAAAACGGTCTATGGATTAACAATCCTATGCAACTACCAGCAGTAGGGACATATAAAATTCAATTACGTGCAATGGATGACCCAATTCACTTTAAAGATTCACGATTCTATAATTTCCGTAAGTGGTCAGATGAGAGCATAGTAAGGGAATACACAGTTAATGTTCATAGACGTCCTACAGCATTGTTTAATTTTACAGTAGACCAGAGTGATAATTTTAAACTCACATTAGATCCTTCACCTTCATATGATATCGATTTTAAAACTAATCGAGAAGATAAAGGAATTGCGGAATATGAATGGAGTTATTATCTTGACGGTGTGGAATACGAAGGTAAGCCACCAGCTAACCTACAAGTTGACAAATTCTATGACGTAACATTGACTGTAACTGATATAGATGGTGCAAGTGATTCAATAACAAAGAGAATTAGCACGAAAAATGAAAATTTACCACCTGTTGCTTTATTTGAAGTACAGGATATAGTAAAAAGAAGTGAAAAGTTAAACTTTATAGATTTAAGTTATGATCCAAACGATGACCCTCTTACAAACTATCAAATTACTGTGCGTAAACAAGGCGATCAAACAGTACTTAAGAATTTAACTTCTTGGCCAGAAAGTTTTGAAGAGATGGGATTGCCGATTGGAGAGTATGTTATTGGTTTAACTGTTGATGATATTCCTAAAGTTGGGCTTTCATTAACTTCAGAATTATATGAACGTAATATAAAAGTAATCCGTGATAATGATCCGCCAGTTTCGTTATTTACTTTAAGCCCTAACCCAGTTGAAAAAGGGAAACTTCTCACATACGAAGATCAGAGTTACGATCCTAATGGTGATCCCCTAATAAACTACAGTTGGTTAGTGGAACAAATTGACGAGAATGGGGACGTTATTGAATCTTGGAATACTGGTGTGCCACCAACAGATTTAGAGCAATTTGGTGGTATAGGCAAGTATAGAATTACACAAACGGTATTTGATGACCCGCCATTCCCGCTACAATCTTTATCTGATGATTATACAATTGAAGTGGAAATGATACAGGGACCAGAAGCGCCGTTTGCTGAATTTGCTTGGGAGCCACTACAACCAACAGAAGAAGACACGATTACACTTGATCCTTCTTATAGTTATGACCTAGATGGAACTATAGAGGGGTATGATTGGTCAATAAAAGCTCCTAATGGAACTGTTACAACCTCTACATTAATGAATCCTAAGATAATGAATGCACAGGTTGGTGAATATGAGGTAACTCTAAATGTAATTGACAATGATGGTCTAAAATCAATAATACCTGCTGTTCATACCATTTTGGTTAAACCTAAAGCACCTAATAAACCGCCTGTCGCTGAATTTATTTGGGAGCCATTTAAGTTGTTTTTAGGAGACAATGTTAAATTAAATCCAGAAGGCTCATATGATGTCGATGGTACGATTGTTTCTTATGAATGGAGCATAGGACCAACTATTGGAGCAACGAGCAGCAGTACTGAAAAGTATCCAGAGTTTATTGCTACTTCTAGCCAGTATGATGTTACTCTTAAAGTTACTGATAACGACGGAGATACGGATACTATTACGAAAACTATAGAAGTTAACATTGCAAAGCTTCAAGCATTTGTTACTCATACAGATGAATGGAGAAATAGATGGGGCTGCTGAAGGATTTGATCCTGACATTAATATGTTTAAAGCGGGTGAAAAGTTTGTTATTGAGTTAACAAGTACACCAGCTGCGTATGTATGGGGATCAATTGATTTAGGGGTAGATATAGGTAAAGTAGAAATTCCTTCCGCCAGTTTTAATCTAGTTTCCACGAGTTCAACGAAATATGTTTGGAGAGCGGAATTGTGGCAGGATAACTTTAAATACATTCCTAATGGCGAGTATTTATTTAACTTTTCTTCCATGCACCCTGTAAATTCACCCTACGTTCAAGCAGATGCAAACTACTTAGTAATGATTACCCAATCTATATACGATGCATTTAAGTTTCATAGAGCTAAATAATTAAAAGGGCAAGAAAGCAACCTAACTCCTATAGATCTCTTTAGAACGATTACTCTCCAACTTAGATAATATAGATACCTTGACTATAATTTTAATAAGTATTAATATAAAGGTAACAGAACCCACCACGCCTCTTAACAATGCGGACCAAGGTGGGTCATTTTGTATTTAAGGGGTTATTTCTGTGAATTCTGATAACGATTATATGAAAATTAAACCACCTACTACATATAAAGAGCAAGTAGAAATTTTCCAAAAGAGAAACTTACATATAGAAAATTCGGAATTCGCTGAAAAATATTTACAAAGAGTTAATTACTACAGGTTAAGCGCATATGCAATAACATTCAAAGATCCTTTATGTAAGGAACACTATACAGAAAACTCAACGTTTGAAAAATTAACTTCGTTATATGAATTTGATCGAAGATTACGCCTTTTACTATTAGGAGTTCTAGAAACAATAGAAATATCTTTTCGCACTCATATTTCATATGAGATTGCTCATAAATTTGGTCCACTTGGGTATAAAGATAAAGAGAATTTCATTAAAGAAAAATATCATAAAGAATCCTTAGATGAATTAGAAAATCTAATAAGTAGAAGTCGTAAAGGTGAGCTCTTTATTGAGCACCATTTTAAAAAATATAATGGTAATATTCCTATATGGGCAGCTATAGAAGTTACATCATTTGGTTATATTTCTAAGCTTTATCGTAATTTAAATGAAGACTTAAAAAGGCATATAGCTAAAGTATACTATAATATCCCTTATCTATATTTAGAGAGTTGGTTACAAACACTCTCAAATGTACGAAATGTTTGTGCGCATTATGGACGACTTTATAATAAGAAGTTGACGTTTAAACCACGTTTATTTAAAGAAGATTTAAAAAATTTTAATAATCAGAAAATATATGCTGCTATTTACATTATTCAAAGATTACTAACAAGAGAAGAGAGTCGGAGATTTTTAATTGATTTAGAGGCATTAATCTTGGAGTACGATGAAAACATAGACTTCCTTCATATTGGTTTTCCTACTAATTGGAAAGAGAACTTAATACAACAAGAATGAAAAATGTACAAACTTACCATATTTTATTATGTCCCAATATAAGATATTAATAGCAAATTAACATTTTCATAAACAATGCTGAATAGACTTTATAATAACCTGATAATTCAATGGATCTTCTGGAAAGAATGAAAAATCCCTTTATCAAAGAAATTATTATAAAAAAGTCTCAACCAGCGTTAACGGGTTCCGTTTTAAGGTGCAAACAGGGAAGTACAAATACTGTATCTCCTTGAAAATTTGGTAGTAAATCACACCAATAACCACATAAGAAACCGCTGTCGTTTTGAACGACAACAGCGGTTTTTTTATGTTAGGAACCTTTTCTTTCAGTAAGGGATATAGACAGTACATTTATAGATCCAAGATTATTATAGTGTGTGTATAGTAATTTATGATTTTAATCTACAAACACATAAGATGTTATTCCTTCTATTTGAGCTATTTCTACAAGATGAATAAATTTAGAAAGTGTTGTTTCTTCCATTAGTTTTGTTACTTTAACTTCCAGCAGTTCATCATAATTTAAAATTTCTGCAAATACTTCTCAGCGCTTTCTTTACTGGAACACTTTAACCAATTATTGTAGCATCGATTATCTCAATAGTCATAAATGTATTCATATCGTATCGAACTTTTCATCAATGGATAGCCAAAGTTAAATCTATGGTAGGTACATTTTACGTTCTGAAAACATATCGTACATGAATATAAAGATAAAGAAAATGGATATTTAATTTATGTACTAACTTGTAAACACCCCTAAATAATTCTGCATATCCATACCTCTTCTTGATTTATTAGAAAACTAAATCCATAAGGTAAAATACTTCCGCTATACATACTAGAAGGTATCTCCTGCTAATATCTCCTTTTCTATTCTCTGATAAAATAGTGTCTGTTATAGTAAGATAGGTTCTTTTTAAGTCAATTTCATCACTTTCTTATTTCAGAATTGAGTCCGATAAAAGCTAAATATAAAACAGTCAAAGTTATAAAAAACATACATTCCCAGACAAACAAAGGGTCCAAATTATAAATATTTAAATTTATTTGATATACTTCACAATTCCTTCAAAATTCTACATTATACTTACTATTGTCCTAGTTTTAAAAGTAGGGGAAGACAACCTAGTATATGTGTCAATTTAAATGCATGTTTTAGCAGTATATCTTTGAATATCGCAGCTATACATGCATTAATTGTCATACACCTTTTAGTTTATTTCACTAAATCGATAACTTTAAATATAAAGTTTACTTTGTAATCTATGAAAGGGAGTAAAAGAATACAATGATAAATAATATTAATAAAAGCCGAGTAAAAGGTAAAAATAAGGGGATTTTCTTCGTTATTGGTTTTATAGTCCTTATATTCATTCTGTTATTTTTAATACAAATGTTAAATGAAAAGGAAAAAAACACAAGCGGATTACAGCCAGGCACAAAGGCACCAGAATTTAAACTTCAATCAACTCAAGGTGACATTGCCCTAAAGGATTTTAAAGATAAAAATGTTGTTCTTTATTTTTATGAAGGAAACAATTGTCAGGCCTGTATTGATCAACTTGAAGAACTTAACAATAACCTTGATAAATTTGAAAAACTAAATGCAGTTGTAGTTGCGGCTGTTACTGACCCATTGAAATATTCGCAAGAGGTTGCAGATGAAAAAGATATAAAAATCCCAATCATGTATGACCCAAACCACCAATTAGGAGATAAGTATGGTGTTTATAATGTACCAGGAGGAATGGACATGGGCCCAGTAGATACTCATTCTGTTTTTGTTATTGATAAAGATGGGAATGTAAAGTGGAAAGAAATATCGGTGGATGATATGTATGTTCCTCTTAAGTCGATATTAAATGAGTTGGAAAATCTATGAAATTTGGTCGTGATCCAAGAATAAATTTCAAATTATTATTTTATCTATATTTTCGTGGATTGGATTAAATTATTTAGAATTTAGAGTAACAACAATACAGATCATCGCAGCCATTTTAACAAGTGTTGTGTTAGAGATTTTATTTACTTATGCAAAAACAAAAAAAATAGTTGCCCCATATAGTGCAATAATTACTGGGTTAAGTACAGGGTTATTATTGCGTGCTGATTCAATTGTTCCATTTGTATTAACAATATTCGTTGCTATAACCTCAAAGCATTTTCTGAAATATAAGGGCAGTCACATATTTAACCCTTCCAACATCGGTATTGTAGTTATTTCATTTGCTTTCCCAATTACTGTCGCAACCGCGCCGCTACAATGGGGATTTTTTTGGGCACTATTATTTATAATTGCAACCGCTGGTACTTATATGGTGTATAAAGTTAAGAGGTTTTCAACAATTGTTTCTTTTCTAGGTATGTTTTTCTTAGCAGGAATTGTTCGAATGATTATTTGGGACAAAACATTTACTTCTATTTTTAATGAGTTTATGTGGGGTGGACTATTAATCTTTACATTCTTTATGATCACTGATCCAAAAACATCGCCAAAAAGTGTTAAAGGACAGATGCTTTTTGGAGTTCTTATTGCAATTCTTGGGCAAGCGATGATCCAAATGCAAATTCATGGGGCATTATTCGTAAGTCTATTTATCATTTGCTTGGCAAGAATATTATTTAAAATTTGGCAAGAAAGAATAAAAGTGAAAACAAGAGAACATTTGGCAACATAGTAAATATCCGAATAACTCTCATCCCCATTTTGAACTTTTAAGTAAGTTTTAAATGGGGTTTTTATTAGCAAGAAATAACTAGTTCTAATTTTCCTGATTAATAAAACACAATCTAGTCTGTAAAGGATACGATCGTTCCATAAAGGTAAAATAAACTTTAAGAAATGAGATATGAAGGCTGAAGAAGGGTATGTCCATTCTTTAAATAACAGGAACATTTCATTGAAGTCATAAAGAAGGTGAAATAATGTTAAAAAGGATTTTTAAATTATTTATTATTGTTGTGGGTGGAACGATTGGGATATTTCTTATTCCGGATCTCATAACCGCTATGACAGGTGGGATAATGCCCTTATGGATGAGTTATTTAATAGGATTTATTATATTATTCTTTACGATATTTTGGTTGATTAATTCGGGTCTTAACATGATACATTGGATGGAGGAAAAACTATTAAAGGTACCCATAACGAATGTTTTATTTGGAAGCTTCGGTCTTATTTTAGGATTAGTTGTAGCATTCTTAATTACGAGTCCCTTGAAGGCAATGAGTATAGAGTTAGTTAATACAGTTTTTCCAATATCTCTTACTATTTTGTTTGGATATTTAGGATATCAAGTAGGGTCTAAGAAAAGAAATGACCTTGTAAATTTATTTTTATCTATTTCGAATCAAGGTGAAGCTAAAAATACGAAAGTAAATCTGGAAAGTGTAAAGGAACTTGAAAGTAAATTGAAAATTCTAGATACAAGTGTAATCTTAGATGGTCGAATTGAAGAAATATGCAAAACGGGTTTTTTAGAGGGGACATTATTAATCCCACAATTTGTTTTAGAAGAAGTACAACATATAGCAGATTCTTCTGATGTTATAAAAAGAAATCGTGGAAGAAGAAGTCTTGACACTTTGAATAAGATCCAAAAAGAGCCGGATATAAAAGTTGAAATTTATGAAGGTGACTTCAATGGGATACAGGCAGTAGATAAGTTTGTGGAGATTGCAAAGTTACTAAATGGTATTGTCGTTACAAATGACACAAATTTGAACAAAATATGTAATTTACATGATGTTAAGGTTTTAAGCATCAATGACCTAGCTGAAACTTTAAAACCAGTTGTCTTACCAGGAGAGAAAATCAATGTCCAAGTAATCAAAGACGGAAAAGATGAGAAACAAGCAATTGCCTATTTAGACGATGGTACAATGATTGTGGTAGAACAAGGAAGGGATTATTTAGGTGAATATATTGATGTCTTGGTAACTAGGATTTTACAAACCTCAGCAGGAAGAATGATTTTTGCTAAACCAATAATTTAAGGGTTTAACTTTTAAACTTTTGAGTTATTCATACTTGTAATGAATTGAACGCACCCTATAAAATGGCGAGGGATTAATAATCCTTCGCCATTTTGAAGTATCGGGTTTGAAAATCTCTACTAAGAGAAAGTTTTCTTATAGATTCCATCATGATAATAGCACCTACGGTTTATTCCTTCTTTTTCCTTATATCTTGTTTTCGCATAATCCGAGCAAACCCTATTTTCTTTGATTTTCCATAATTAAAAAAAGTAAATGCTCCACCTATCGCAACCACTAAAGCAATAATATACAGTAATTCATCCATTTTAATCTTACACCCCTATTCTTAAGAAATAAAGTAAGGAATTATTAAAAACAATCCTGCAGCTAATCCTGCTGCTAATATATTGTAGGGAGTCATTGCCCTAACGTATTTCATATGCTCCGCCTGTGCGTCGCCCGCAGACATTGCAGTCATACCGGATACGGGAGAAGTGACATCTCCAAAAGTCCCTCCTGAAAAACAGCAAGCCACAGCAAGAGGAACACTACCTCCAGTTGTTACAGCCAAAGGGATGACAATTGGCATCATTAACGCCCATGCACCCCAGGACGACCCAATAAAATAAGTAACAGCTCCTGAAACGATAAAAATAAGAACAGCAACCCATACTGGTGTTAGTGTCCTCCCTAAAGTTGTTCGAATAAGGTTGGTTAAACCGAGATCCTGTGAAACATCGGAAATGGGCCAAGCAACCGCTAATATTACAATGGTAACCATAAGTTTGTTTCCGCCTTTAATAAATTGATTGGTCATTTCCTTCAGTTTAAGTCCCTGAAATAGGTATATGATGGCAGTTATCATTACTGTAATAAATAGTGCTAAGAACATCGAACGTGATGGATCCGCTGCTGAAAAAACCTCAATAATATTTTGATCTTTTGGTTTTTTTTTGGCCACTCCACCACATGAGGAAAAAGCTTAAAGGAATTAACACCTGGATAGGGACTAAAAGATTAAATAATCTTGGTTTCAAAGCAGGCTTGCCTAAGCCCATATCCATTTCTCATTGTTCCTACAATAAAAATTAATGAAGATTTTTTTATTGGATTTTCGCAAAACCGAAATACTATTGAAACATTACTTATATCATAGGGGTGTTTATTATATTAAATATACCAAAATATTCAGTATTTGTTTTTTGAGGGTACATACTTCAAAAGTGAAAGCTTTTTTGCTTTATCAACTTTCAAGGTAAGAGTTTGTAAAAGGAGAGGATTTCTGAAAATCTCTAAAATCCCTTAATTCCACAATATATTTTGATATTTAGGTTTAAGAGTATATACCATATTAAGTAATTCATAAAATTTTTTTAGTTTTTTAACTTCTTCACAATTTCCTCAAATTCCTTGTTTATAATGAAAACTAACATGAAACAAGGAGGTTTTGAAAATGGGTTGGGAAACTTTATTATTACTAGCATGTCCTCTTATGATGTTATTCTGTATGAAAGGTATGTTTTCAGGAAATAAAGAAAAAGAAACCAAGGGAAATCCAACACAACAATCTGATTTTCAATCATTACAAATTAAGATGGCCGATTTAATCGAGCAAAATCACAAACTAACACAAGAAGTAGAAAATTTAAAGACTCAAACAAGTGAGGATTCAAACATAGTTAAATTAAAAAAAGCTTAAATAGACACTTTTGTAAGCGAGGGAGGAAATTCTTTCGCTTTTTTTGTATCTTTGAATATTAATAACATTTTTTGCATTCGTTAAATTAATTTTTAAAAATGTATTGACTCTGTTCCTAGATACAGACTTTATTATAGATTATGAAAGGAGGGAATCTTATGGGAGTTCTATCAATTAGTAAAGTAGCAAAGCAGGCTAATATAAACCTTGAGACAGTCCGTTATTACGAGAAAAGGGGTCTTATACCTGAACCACCAAGAACAGCAGCGGGATATAGGATGTTTTCTGGAGAGTATGTTGACCGAATCAAGTTTATAAAAAGAGCACAAGAGCTTGGGTTTACACTTGATGAAATATTGCAGCTGTTAAAAATTTCAGAAGGTGGACATGATGCACAGACTGTAAAAGAATTCACATCTGAAAAAATAAGTGAAATTACCGGTAAAATTAATGACTTACAACGAATAAAGGGTACATTGCAAAAGCTATCAGATGAATGTCCAGGGTCTGGTGCACCCTCAAATAAATGCCCCATTATTCAAGATTTAACCAATAACTAATGATATGAATTTTTTAGAGGTCCTAACTTACGAACTAAAACTAAGCGATTTGATAATAATATAAAATGAAATAACGTATGATAATGCTATTTTTAAAAAAATAAATAAAATGGAGGAATTAATATGGCTAATGTAACAAAATCAATGACAGTAAAAGGAATGTCCTGTAATCACTGCGTGAATTCAATCGAAGGTTCCTTAGCGCAACTAAACGGTGTTCAATCGGTTAAAGTAGATCTTAAACAGGAGTTAGTTGATGTATCGTATGACGATGAGGTGGTTAATGCACAAGACATTTATTCGGAAATTGAAGAAATAGGATACGATGTTGTAACATAAAAAGTTTTTGACAGCTGATTCCAAGTTATAGGGGTTAATCAATGTGTAAGGATAGTAATTTAAAATGAATTGTTTATAAATGCTTCATTTGGCTCAGTTAAACAATTCAGAAATACATATTGGTTTTCCCGTTATTTTTAGAAAAGTAAAACTAAAAGGAGGGATAAATCAATGAGTAGCGAAGCTAAAGTTCGTGAATCAATGGATGAACAGGTTTCATTAGGCATTACTGGTATGACGTGTGCTTCATGTGCAACTCGAATCGAAAAAAATCTCTTGAAAATAGATGGGGTTGGTAAGGCAAACGTCAACCTTGCATCCGAAAAGGTTAGTGTTTCTTATAATTCTTCACAAACCTCAGTAGAACAACTAATGGAAAGTGTGAAAAAAACCGGATATGGAGTTCGTGAGGAAAAAACGACATTAGTAATAACCGGTATGACATGTGCGGCATGTGCAACTCGGATAGAAAAAGGACTTAAGAAGGTAGATGGAGTAGTCAATGCGAACGTTAACCTGGCAAGTGAAAAAGCAAGTGTTGAATATATTCCAGGTAAAACAAATGTAGATCAGCTGATTGCTGCTGTGAAAAAAGCAGGATACAGTGCAAAAGTAGCAGGGGATGCTAATGCGGATACAGAAAAAGGAGCACGTGAGAAAGAATATAGAACCCAAAGAAACAAATTCCTATTAGGTGCGTTATTATCGGTGTGGTTTTTACCGCAAATGATTTCTGATCTACAGGTCCAATATGGGTTTGATGTAGGGTTTCAATTTCATATCAATCCTTGGATTCAACTATTATTAGCGACACCCGTACAATTTTATGTGGGCGGTCATTTCTATAAGGACGCATATAATGCACTTAGAGGCGGAAGTGCCAATATGGCCACACTTGTAGCCTTAGGAACATCCGCAGCTTACTTTTATAGCTTAGTTATCACTCTAACTGGAGTAGATGCAGGACTCTATTTTGAAGCTGCAGCCATAATTATTACGTTAATTGTTTTAGGAAAGCTTTTGGAGATTCGGGCAAAAGGACAGACATCAGATGCCATCAAAAAATTGATGGGATTACAGGCGAAAACAGCGCGGGTCATCCGCGATGGAGAGGAAATAGATATTCCAATTGAGGAAGTAGTAGTGGACGATGTCATTTTCGTAAGAGCAGGAGAAAAAATACCGGTAGATGGAGAGATTGTTGAAGGTAGCAGTACGATTGATGAATCGATGCTGACTGGAGAGAGTTTGCCAGTTAGTAAGAATGTTGGTGATCCCGTCATTGGAGCTACAGTCAATAAACATGGTTCATTTAAATTTAAGGCAACTAAAGTAGGAAAAGATACGACACTAGCTCAAATTATTAAACTGGTGGAAGAGGCACAAGGTTCAAAAGCTCCGATTCAGAAACTCGCTGATAAAATCTCAGGTATATTTGTCCCAATTGTTATCATTATTGCGTTAGTAACATTTGCTATTACCTATTTCTTAGTTGGATTTACCCCAGCCCTTATTAGTGCCGTTGCTGTTTTAGTAATTGCCTGCCCTTGTGCACTCGGCTTAGCAACGCCAACAGCTGTAATGGTAGGAACAGGAAAAGGGGCAGAGAGTGGTGTTCTAATTAAAGGTGCAGAACACTTAGAAAGTGCTCATCGTGTAACAACGGTAGTTTTAGATAAAACAGGTACAATAACAAAGGGTGAACCTGAAGTAACGGATATTATTACTACAAAAAACTTTCAAGAAGATGAATTGCTTCGGTTAGCTGGTTCAGCAGAAAGAGGTTCTGAACATCCACTTGGTGAAGCAATTGTAAATGGTGCAAAAGAAAAAGGACTTTCATTAAGTGATCCCACTGATTTTAATGCAATTCCTGGCCATGGTATCGAAGTAAAAGTAGAAGAAATGAAAGTTCTTATTGGTAATAAAAAGCACTTGCAAAAAGAGGGTATTGTGTTTGAATCATTAGTCAAACAAATGGAAGAGCTTGAAGGACAAGGGAAAACAGCCATGCTAATGGCAGTTGACAGTGAGCTTGCTGGGATCATTGCTGTTGCAGATACGGTGAAAGAAACATCTGCCGAAGCGATTGCACAATTAAAAGAAATGGGCATAGAAGTTGCGATGATTACCGGTGATAATCAACGTACAGCCGAAGCGATTGCAAAACAAGTTGGTGTAGATCGCGTATTAGCAGAAGTACTACCGGAAGACAAGTCTGCTGAAGTAGAAAAGCTGAAGCAGGAAGGAAAAGTAGTGGCGATGGTTGGTGATGGCATAAACGATGCTCCCGCCCTTGCTGCTGCACATATCGGAATAGCAATTGGTACAGGAACAGATATTGCGATTGAAGCAGCAGATGTAACCCTTATGCGAGGGGACTTAATAGGTATCGTCGATACCGTTCGACTATCGAAAGCTACCATGCGAAAAATAAGGCAAAACCTATTTTGGGCATTTGCATACAACACGATTCTTATACCAGTTGCAGCATTAGGGTTACTTAATCCAGTTCTTGCAGGAGCTGCAATGGCGTTTAGTTCCGTATCCGTTGTTACCAACACCTTATTCTTACGGAGATGGAAGCCTATCCGAGCAGCATAATAAATGAAGAGAATTTAATTTTGAGGTTACTTGTTAAGGTAGCCTCTTTTTTATGAAGGGAAGATATCAACAATTTGATATCTAGTGGATGAACTGTTTAAAATAATCCTACAGCATAAACAAATTAATGGTTATTTTGTCCGGTTCTAAAATAACTTCAAGAACAGAAGAATAATAGGGATACAGTTCTATCCGCTTTTTTAATATTTACGAAGATTGGTTGTGAGAAGCTACCCGTTACTTTAACTACTAAATTTACAGCGATTCTTCCAAGATAAGGGTAAGAATCTGATATTTAACAAAAAAGATTTGACAACCTTCACAGAAAATTTACATTTAACACGTATAATTCCTTTTATGCTTGTGATTCAGAGAATATAAAGGGACATGAATAAATTATTAATATTACATGATGAAATGAGGAATGTATGTTGAAACCCCTTTTCAGTATTGGCCCTTTTGGGATCCATTTTTTAGGTTTAATGA